>JBJEDO010000021.1:0-7024 GCA_051872155.1 Candidatus Limisoma sp. | reverse complement strand
AAATTTATCTATCTGACAAATAATTAGTTAGCTATTTTTGGAATTACCCTAATTATTCGTCGGTAAAAGTACGAAAACTTAATGGATTATCAAAGGTTTTTTATATAAAAAAACGAGGGCGTTTATACCCTCGTAATTTTTTCATCTCGTCGCTTTTATTTGAGTTTCGACATAATCGATTGCGGAACGGCTTCTTTATTGACGTAGATGCTCATAGTCTTTGCCAGGAAGTAGGGCTCCGACACGTAGAAAAATCCTTTGTAGATGTGGTCGCTGTCCCACGAATTTTTCACTTTGTAGTATTTGTTGCCTTTTTGGTCAACGGCGCGGCCAACGATAACCATACCGTGGTCGTCAGTGGTTTCGTAGTTGTCGAAGCCGCGTTGGCGCGATTCTTGCGTCACGGTTTCTTCTTCAACCGGAGCTTTAAAGTCGTAGGCGGCATCTCGTTTTTCGGAGTCTTTGAGTTTTACCCAGCGCGAAAGTTCGGTGTCTTCTTTGGCTTTTTCCATATCTATTTTTGGCAGTAGTGCTACTCCGTCGTACCACTTGAAGCCTTTTTCGCTGACGTCGGCAGCCCAAAGCACGGTGTAGCCCGCGTCGATGGCGTTGTCGACCACGGCTTTCATCTCGTCGAGCGGCACGTTGTAGCATGTCTCATCGAGCCAGTTGTCGGGGATTTCGAGGATGAAGCGTTCGTAGAACGGGTGATGGGTATACGAAGTGATTGCAATGTAGTTGTCCATGTCGAGTCCCAACGATTGTGCGAACGATTGCGGTGTGTAGGTTTTGCCGCGGTATGTGAATGTTTCGGGCTCTTTGCCGAGGTAGGCGTCGAGGATGCCCTTGTAGCCTTCAAACCACTTTGTGCTGAGCTTTTTGTTGGGATTTTTTGCTATTTCTTGGAGGTAGGCGGTAAGCACGCGGATGAGTTCGCTGTGGACGTGCTTGTCTTCTCCGTATTGCAGCCCGGTGTAGACGCTGTCGGGCACGATGCCGTAGTTTTTCCAAACGTAGGGCACGTCAAGTGTGCCGCCGCCTTCAGCGAAGTTGGTTTTGCCGTAGTAGCGGATGAATTTGCGTGCTTTCTCGAGGTAGCAATGGCGCACGACGAACATTTCCGACAGGTCGTATTCGCTTTTGCCCGTGCGGAGCAATTCGTCTTCGAAGAACGAGATGCCGGAGAAGCTCCAGCACGTTCCCGTGATGTTTTGGTCTTTGACCGACGTGGTCGGATTGACTTTTACGTCGGTGAAGATGAATGATGTATCGGCTTTTTCCGCCGCTTTTTTCTTGGCTGCGAATGCTGTGGCGCTACTCATGGCAACGCATACAGCCAATGCTAATTTTAATAGTTTGGTGTTCATATGTTTTTATGTTGTTAGTACTCGTCCCACGATTTTATTTCGATATCGTCGATGCTGTAACGGTGGATGGCGTCGACAAATGCTGATGCCAGTCGCGCGTTGGTCAGCAGCGGCACGTTGAGGTCGATGGCGGCGCGCCGTATCTTGTAGCCGTTGCTCAATTCTTGGCTTGTCAAGTTTTTCGGGATGTTGACCACAATGTCGATTTCTTTGTTGTGGAGCATCTCGAGTGCTTGCGGTGTTTGCCCGATTTCGCTCGGCCAGTAGACGCGGATTGCCGGTATGTTGTTGTCGATGAGATACTTATACGTACCGCCTGTGGCGTAGATTTTGTAGCCCATTTCGTAGAGGCTGGCGGCTGCGTCGAGCATGTCGGCTTTCTGCTTGGCAGAGCCTGTGCTGAGCAGCACGGAGCGCTTCGGTATCTTGTAGCCTACGGAGAGCATCGACTTGAGGATGGCTTCCGACGTGTCGTCGCCCAAGCATCCCACTTCGCCGGTCGACGACATGTCGACTCCGAGCACCGGGTCGGCGCCTTGCAGGCGCGAGAAGGAGAACTGCGACGCTTTGATGCCGACGTAGTCGAGGTCGAAGGCACTGCCGCCGGGACGCTCTACGTCGATGCCGAGCATTACGCGTGTGGCGAGGTCGATAAAGTTGATTTTCAGCACTTTCGACACGAAGGGGAAGCTACGCGAGGCGCGCAGGTTGCACTCTATCACCTTGATGTCGTTGTTCTTGGCAAGATACTGTATGTTGAACGGTCCGGAGATGTTGAGTGCCTTGGCGATTTGGCTCGAAATCTTTTTGATGCGACGTACGGTCTCGACGTAGAGTTTCTGCGGCGGGAATTGGATGGTTGCGTCGCCGGAGTGTACGCCGGCAAACTCAATATGTTCGGAGATTGCGTATGCTTTGATTTCGCCGTTTTGTGCCACGGCGTCCATTTCGATTTCTTTGGCGTGCTGGATAAACTCGGTAACGACCACGGGATGCTCTTTCGACACGTTTGCCGCGAGTTTGAGGAAGCGCTCGAGTTCGTCGTCGTTCGAGCATACGTTCATGGCGGCGCCGGAGAGCACGTACGACGGGCGGACGAGCACGGGGTAGCCCACTTCGCCTACGAATTCTTCGATGTCTGCCATCGACGTCAGTTCGCGCCAGCGCGGTTGGTCGATGCCGAGGCGGTCGAGCATCGACGAGAATTTGTGGCGGTCTTCGGCGTTGTCGATGCTTTTTGCCGACGTGCCGAGGATCTTCACTCCGGCGGCGTCGAGGCGTGTTGCCAGGTTATTGGGGATTTGTCCGCCGGTAGAGAGTATCACGCCGTGGGGCGTTTCGAGGTCGATGATGTCCATCACGCGCTCGTAGGTAAGTTCGTCGAAGTAGAGGCGGTCGCACATGTCGTAGTCGGTCGACACGGTTTCGGGGTTATAGTTTATCATCACGCTGCGCCAGCCTTCGCGTTGCACGGTCATCAGCGCGTTGACGCTACACCAGTCGAACTCTACGCTGCTGCCGATGCGGTATGCGCCGGAGCCGAGCACAACGACCGAGCGTCCGTCGCCCTCGTAGTCGATGTCGTGTTCGCTGCCGTTGTAGGTCAGGTAGAGGTAGTTGGTCTGTGCGGGATATTCTGCGCCGAGGGTATCGATTTGCTTTACCACGGGGGTTATGCCGAGGCTCTTGCGCAGGTTGCGCATTTCGAGCAGCGAGGCGTTGTTCATCTCGCTTTTGAGCACGGCGCGCGCTATTTGGAAGTCGGTGAAGCCTTGCTCTTTGGCTGTGCGTATCAGTTCAGCGGGCAGCTCGTTGAGGCTGCTGTAGCCTTCGAGTTGACGTGCTGTGGTCAACAGGTTGTAGAGGCGGTAGAGAAACCAGCGGTCGATTTTCGTCAGTTCGTGCACTTTCTCTACGTCGTAGCCTTTGCGGAATGCCGATTCGATGACGAAGATACGCTTGTCGGTAGGCTCTTTGAGGGCTTGGTCGATGTCGCCGACGTTGATGGCTTTGTTTTCGATAAATCCGTGCATGCCTTGCCCAATCATGCGCAATCCTTTTTGGATGGCTTCTTCGAAGGTGCGGCCGATTGCCATCACTTCGCCGACTGACTTCATCGACGAGCCGATTTCTTTCTTCACGCCGTGGAATTTGCCGAGGTCCCAGCGCGGTATCTTGCAGACTACGTAGTCGAGTGCGGGCTCGAAGAATGCCGATGTCACTTTGGTTACGGTGTTGTTGAGGTCGAACAGTCCGTAGCCGAGTCCGAGTTTGGCGGCGATGAAGGCGAGGGGATAGCCTGTGGCTTTCGACGCCAGGGCACTACTGCGGCTCAGCCGGGCGTTGACCTCGATGACGCGATAGTCCATCGACTGCGGGTCGTAGGCATACTGCACGTTGCATTCGCCGACGATGCCGATGTGGCGGATTATCTTGATGGCGAGGCTGCGCAGCAGGTGGTAGTCGTCGTTCGAGAGTGTCTGCGACGGGGCTACGACGATGCTTTCGCCGGTGTGGATGCCCAGCGGGTCGAAGTTTTCCATATTGCAGACGGTGATGCAGTTGTCGTAGCGGTCGCGCACCACTTCGTATTCGACTTCTTTCCAGCCTTTCAACGACTTCTCGACGAGCACTTGCGGCGCAAACGAGAGTGCTTTTTCGGCGATTGCGATGAGTTGGTCGCGGTTGTCGCAGAATCCGCTGCCGAGTCCGCCGAGTGCATATGCTGCGCGGACTATCACGGGATAGCCCAAGCGGTCGGCGGCGGCGAGGGCGTCGTCGATGGTGTCGACGGCTTCGCTCTTGATGGTTTTTATGTCGATTTCGTCGAGACGCTTGACGAAGAGTTCGCGGTCTTCGGTGTCCATTATGGCTTGCACTGGTGTGCCGAGCACTTCCACGCCGAGACGTTCGAGCGTGCCCGATTGATAGAGCTCGACGCCGCAGTTGAGGGCGGTCTGGCCGCCGAAGGCGAGCAGGATGCCTTGCGGACGCTCTTTCTCGATGACTTTCTCAACGAAGTAGGGCGTCACCGGCAGGAAGTAGATTTTGTCGGCGAAGCCTTCCGAGGTCTGCACGGTGGCGATGTTGGGGTTGATGAGCACCGTGGTGATGCCTTCTTCTTTGAGGGCTTTGAGGGCTTGCGAGCCGGAGTAGTCAAATTCGCCGGCTTCGCCGATTTTCAGCGCGCCCGAGCCGAGAAGTAATACTTTGTTTATGTTTTTTATATTGTCAGTCATAACCCGAGGTGTTTAGAGGAGTTTTACGAAATCGTCGAAGATGAAGTCGGTGTCGAGCGGACCGCCGCATGCTTCGGGGTGGAATTGTGCGGAGAAGAACGGCTTGGTGCGATGGCGTATGCCTTCGTTGGTGTTGTCGTTCATGTTGACGAATAGCGGTTCCCAGTCGTCGGGTAGGGTGGAGCCGTCGACGGCGAAGCCGTGGTTTTGCGACGTGATGAAGCAGCGATTCGTGCCCACTTGGCGCACCGGTTGGTTGTGGCTGCGGTGTCCGTATTTAAGTTTGTAGGTGCTTGCTCCGGCGGCTTTGGCGAGCAGTTGGTTGCCCATGCAGATGCCGCAGACGGGGCGGTCGCCGCCAAGGGCTTTGCGGATGTTTGCCACCGTACGGTCTGCCATGGCGGGGTCGCCGGGGCCGTTGGAGATGAACACGCCGTCGTAGTCGAGTGTCGCGAAGTCGTAGTCCCAGGGCACGCGCACCACTTTGACGCCGCGGCGCACGAGCGAGCGTATGATGTTGTTTTTCACGCCGCAGTCGACGAGCACGACGGTCTTGTCGCCGCTGCCGTAGGTGATTACTTTCGTGCAACTTGCTTCTGCCACGAGGTTACGGCTGTTGGGGTCGTCGAAGTCGGTCGGCGTGCAGCCTTCGACGGTGATGCGACCGAGCATCGAGCCTTTTTCGCGGAGACGCTTGGTGAGCGCGCGGGTGTCGATGCCGTAGATGCCTGCCACGTTTTCGGCTTCGAGCCAGTCGGCGAGGCTGCGTTCCGCAAGCCAGTGGCTGTAGCGGAATGAGTAGTCTTGGCAGACGATGGCTTCCGGGTGGATGCGTTCGCTCTCGACGTAGGTCTCAAGTCCGTCGCTGACGGCTGATGTCGGCGGCACTCCGTAGTTGCCCGCCAGTGGATAGGTTGTCACTAAGATTTGCCCTTTGTACGACGGGTCGGTGAGGCTTTCGGGATAGCCTGTCATGGCTGTGTTGAACACCACTTCGCCGGCGCACGCTTTGCGGCTGCCGAACGATTTTCCCTCATAAATTGTTCCGTCTTCCAATTCGAGCACGGCTTTTACTGTCTCTATCATATATACCTTCTTGGAATTGTTGCTAATTTGTCTTTTTTATAGAGAATTTCCGACGTCGAACCCGCTTTGTGAGCAGGCTCCGCGTCGGAAAAGCTTTCTATTTCGTTTTTGTCGTTTGCCGAATACGAAATTCTTCGTTTCATACTCTCTTTGTTTTTGCAAAGATAGTAATTGTTTCGCTATTGAGAAAATATTTGTCGGAAAAAGGCTCGTTAGAGCATCGATTTAGAGCATTGACTTGATTACTTCGAATGCTTTTTCGAGTATTGTGTCGCGTCCGTTGGCTCGGTCGGCGTCGGTCATGTCGACTCGACAGCCTTCCGACGGGTCGACGCCGAATTCGGTAAGTCGGCGGTCGGCGTCGTAGATTGGTGCGGCGCTGAAGCGCACTGCCCAGCCGTTGGGTAGCTCGGAGGTGAAGGGCATTCCGCAGCCGCCGCCGGTGGTGTCGCCGACGATGCGCACATTCGGAAGCGTCTTCATTATCGACACGAAGTTGTTGGCGGCGCTGAACGTGGCGCGGTTGGTGAGCACCACGACGGGCTTATAGTAGCGCACGTGCGACGTCGACGGCTCGAGGTAGTAGGCGTAGGGCTCGGAGAAGTCGTCGTGGGCGGGTCCGCTTTTGTGGCTGATATATCCGGCGAGGGTTTTTTCTTTCATAAACCGTCGGGCGAGGGTTTCGGCGTTGGTGAGCAGTCCGCCGCCGTTGTCGCGCACGTCTATGACGAGTCCGTCGGTGGTGGCGAGGTAGGCGAGCACGAGGTCGAGGTTGCCTTCGCCGAGGGTGGTCTCAAACGACTCGTAGTGCATGTAGCCGATGTTGTTCGACAGTATTTGGTAGTCGATGCCGTTGACGCGGCGGTAGTCGAAGTTGAGGTAGTATTCGTGGACGAGTCGGTCGTCGTAGTTCGTGGGGTATTGTTCCCAAATCCAGTAGCGCGACACGTCGAACGACGAAATCAGGTTGGTATGTCCGTCTTTGAGGGTTTTGAGCATGTCGCTAAGCACGCGGAAGAGCTCTTCGGAGGTCATCGACGGCGAAATCTTGGCGCTGTATTCGGTCTTGACGGCTTGCCAGTCGACGTCTTTATATTCGAAGAAGCAGTAGTGTTCGTCGATAATCGACCAGAGTGCCTCGAAATTGCCCTGCGGATTGTTGGCATATTCCTCCACGTCGTGGCAGCCGGCGCAAGTAGCGCCGATAAGAGCGAGAAACAGATATGTAAAGTAGCGTTTCATTTTTAGTACAATTCATTAATTAAGCGGAGAGCGGAAATCGGGAATCGGGAACCGGAAATCGGGAATCGGGAATCGGGAATCGGGAATCGG
>JBJEDO010000020.1:0-30629 GCA_051872155.1 Candidatus Limisoma sp. | reverse complement strand
AGGAAGTGTTCTATCAGACCATCCTGACCAGATACTTTCAAGAGCGTCTGCTCTACCGTATTTCCCAAACACATTATCGCGAAAACTTCTACCTGAAAGGCGGTGCGCTGATGTATGCCTACGAGAGATTTGCAGCTCGTCCCACATTGGACATAGACTTTCTTGGTACTCACATCAGCAATGATGGCAAGCGCATAGCCGAGGCGTTCCGTGAGATATGTTCGGTTGATTGCAAGGAGGATGGTGTGCAGTATGATTGCGACAAGATTGTCACCCAGAACATCACCGAGTTCAAGGATTATCATGGTGTCCGTCTGAGTATTCCAGTGACCATGGACACCATCGCGCAAGTGCTCACGATGGATGTTGGGTTTGGGGATGTAGTGACACCGCATCCTGTTTCATTGGACTATCCTCTGTTGTTGGAGGGACTGCCCGAAGCAAGCATCCTTGCCTATTCCACAGAAACCGTAATTGCAGAGAAGATGCACGCCATCATAGATCTGGCTGACCAAAGCAGCCGTATGAAAGACTATTACGACATCTACCACCTGCTCACATCATTCCAATACGACACTGCCATTTTGCAGGATGCCATCAACCGCACCTTTGAGAATCGTCACACACCCTATAATGCAGACACAATGTTTTTCAGGGAAGACTTCCCCAACCATCCTCAGATGCAGGTTCGATGGACAGCATTCCTGAGAAAGGCTGCTGTCAATAGTGCCCTGTCATTTCCAGAGGTGGTGCGTTGGCTTCAGGACACATTAAGACCATATTGGACAGCATACGGTCGTATGCTGCACTGACAGAACTTGGCTACATATAATTATTCCGAATATTCCCTAATCGGAAATATTCGGAATAATTAGTATACAAACCAATATCGGATTACGTCTAAACCACCGCGGCGAGGCGGTCGATGAACTTGTCGGCATCCTCGCGAGTGAGGCACAACGGCGGCAACAAGCGCAGTACGTTTGTGCCCGATGCGCCGGTGAAGACGTGTTGCTCCGTCAGCAGTCGGCTACGGAGTTGCTTGACCGGTTCGCCGAACTCGAGTCCTATCATCAATCCTTTTCCGCGAACTTCCTTAATCTGCGGGAATTGGCTGAGTTTGTCCATCAAATAAGCACCCACCTCGGCTGCGTTGTCGACAAGATTTTCTTGCTCGAAAATGTCGAGAACGGCAATTGCGGCGGCGCAAGCAAGGTGATTTCCGCCGAACGTCGTGCCGAGCATTCCGTAGACCGGCTTAAACTGCGGACCAATAAGCACACCGCTCATCGGGAAGCCGTTGGCGATGCCTTTTGCCACCGTGATGATGTCGGCATGGACTCCACTATGCTGATGCGCGAAAAATTTGCCGCTACGGCCGTAGCCCGACTGAATTTCGTCGGCGATGAGCACCGTGCCGTGCTTGTCGCAAGCATAACGAAGAGCGCGCAGGAATGCCGCACTCGGAATGTTGACGCCGCCGACGCCCTGGATGCCTTCAACAATCACAGCCGCCACGTCGCCCTTGGCAAGTTCGGCTTCGGCAGCCGCAGCATCGCCGAAAGGCACGAACGTAACGCGTCCGTTGGCATTGACAGGCGCCACGATGCGCGGATTGTCGGTAGCCTCAACGGCGAGCGACGTACGCCCGTGGAATGCCTTGCTGAACGCCACGATGCGCGGACGTCCCGTGTGGAACGACGCAAGTTTCATAGCGTTTTCGTTGGCTTCGGCGCCCGAATTTACCAAAAACAGCTGATAGTCGTCGTAGCCGCAGATGCGACCGAGTCGCTCGGCAAAGCGGCTCTGCAACGAGTTGACCACCGAATTGGAATAGAACACAAGACGTTCCGACTGCGTGCGTATTGCTTCAATATAGTGCGGATGTGAGTGACCCACGGAAATCACTGCGTGACCGCCGTAAAGGTCAAGATATTCTGTGCCGTTGGTGTCGAAAACGTAGCAGCCCTTGCCGCGAACGATTTCGACGTCGAACAGCGGATAAACGTCGAAAAGTTTCATAATCTGTTAATTTACACGGGCTTGCGCCCCAGTTAAAATGCTGAAGCCTTAAGTTGCAGACCCACACGCTCGTGGAGTCCGAACAGCAGGTTCATGTTGTGCACCGCTTGTCCCGACGCGCCTTTGAGAAGGTTGTCGATAACCGAAATGATGAGCAACTTGTTGCCCTCTTTTTCGAGGTGAAGGATGCACTTGTTTGTATTGACAACGTCCTTGAGGTCGGGCATCGTGTCGCTGATGAACGTAAAGCGATGGTCGTCGTAGTATTCCTCATAGAGGCGGCGAATTTCGGCGAGTTCGACCGGACAATCGAGGTAAGCAGCCACGAAAATTCCTCGCGAGAAGCATCCGCGCACCGGAATCAGGTTGATGTCCGAGTTAAAACTGTTCTGCATCGACGAAAGCGTCTGACGGATTTCCGCCAAATGCTGATGCTTGAACGGCTTGTAGACCGAGATGTTGTCGTTACGCCAAGAGTAGTGCGACGTTGCCGAAGGCTTAACGCCGGCGCCCGTCGAACCGGTAATGGCGGTTATGTTGATGTCGGAATTGAGCAACAGATTTTTCGCCAGCGGGAGCAAAGCCAGTTGGATAGCGGTGGCGAAGCATCCGGGATTGGCAACGTGGCGGCCGCGGATGATGTATTTGCGGTTCACCTCGGGCAGTCCGTAGATGAAGTCGTGCTCGCCGTCGGCAATGCGGAAGTCCTGCGACAAGTCGACAATCTTCAGGTCGTCGGGGATGGCGTGCGTCTCGATAAACTTACGCGACTCGCCGTGGGGCGTGCAGAAGAACGCCACATCGATTTCGTCGAAAGGCGTGTCGGCGGTAAAAAACAAGTCGGTCTCGCCGATAAGTCCTTGATGGACCGACGACAAGCGGTTGCCCGCATTGCTCTTGCTGTTTACCCAAACAAGTTCAACATCTGGGTGGTTGAGCAGCAGGCGAATAAGTTCGCCCGCCGTATAGCCTGCACCACCGATTATTCCGGCTTTAATCATCTAACAATTCGTCTTTATGGTTTGCATAATAAACTCTCAGCGGAGTCGAAAGCACCTTGATAAATCCTTTGGCATCTTCGGCGGTCCAGCCTTTTTGCATTTCGCCGTATTCGCCGAATTTCGACTTAACGAGGTCGTCGGGCGAGTCGACGCCGACCATTGAGAATCCCTGCGGACGCAGTTGAGCGATAACCGTACCGTTGACGTTGCGCTGCGACGAGCTGAGCATAGCTTCGATGTCGCGCATCACCGGCTCGAGATATTGACTCTCGTGCAAGAACATACCATACCAGTTGGCAACCTGGTCTTTCCAGTATTGTTGCCACTTGCTGAGGGTATACTTTTCGAGGAATTTGTGTGCATTGATAATCAGCATCGGTGCGGCAGCCTCAAAACCGACGCGTCCCTTGATGCCGATAATCGTGTCGCCGACGTGCATATCGCGACCGATGCCGTAAGGCGCTGCAATGGCTTCAACGGCTTGGATGGCTTCAATCTTGTCGGCATACTCCTTGCCGTTGACGGCGGCAATTTCGCCGTTGCGAAACTCGATGCGAATCTCCTCCGTGCCGTGCTTTTCCACTTGCTTGAGGTAAGCATCTTCGGGCAAGCCCTGACGCGAGTCGAGAATCTCGCCGCCGCAAATCGACGTGCCCCAAATGCCCACGTTGTAAGAATATTTCATCTTCGTAAAGTCGGCAACGAAGCCATGACTGCGCAGATATTCGATTTCTTCTTCGCGGCTGAGCGCTTTGTCGCGCGTGAGCGTAATGATTTCGACACCCGGCGCCATAACGAGGAAAGTCATGTCGAAACGCACCTGGTCGTTGCCGGCGCCCGTCGAGCCGTGTGCAATGGCGTCAGCGCCTATCTCGTTGGCGTAGCGCGCAATGGCAAGCGCTTGGAAGATGCGCTCCGAACTTACCGAGATGGGATATGTGCCCTGGCGCAACACGTTGCCGAAAATCATGTATTTCAAGCTCTTTTCGTAGTATTCGCGCGTAACGTCGAGCGTCACATACTGCTTGGCGCCCAACAGGTAGGCGTTTTCTTCGTTTTTCTTGAGTTGTTCGGGGCTAAAACCACCGGTGTCGGCACATGCGGCATAGACCTCATAACCGAGTTCGCGGGTGAGGTACATCACGTTGTACGACGTGTCGAGTCCGCCGCTATATGCTACTACTACTTTTTTCTTTTTTGTTTCCATTGTTTAATCGTTTAGATGTTCTTCGGGGTCGTAGAGCATACCCGTGCAGAGGCACATGCTCCGACCGTTACGTTGCAAAATATCGAAATTAACACAACTTTCGCAGCCTTTCCAGAACGCTTCGTCGTCGGTGAGTTGGTTGAACGTCACGGGACGGTAGCCCAACTCATTGTTCATCTTCATCACGGCGGCGCCGGTGGTCAAGCTGAAAATCTTTGCCTTGGGGAATCGCTCACGCGACAGCTCGAAAATTCGTCGTTTGATGCGCTTTGCAAGCCCGATGCCGCGAAAATCGTCGCCGACAATCAGACCGGAATTGGCAACAAACTGCTTGTTGCTCCAACTTTCGATGTAACTAAATCCGGCAAAGCGTCCTTCATAGAGGGCAACAACTGCCTTATGCTCAAGCATCTTCTGCTTGACATATTCCGGACTGCGCTTGGCAATGCCGGTGCCGCGCACCTTGGCGGCACGCGTGATGGTGTCGAGAATCTCGTCGACGTATTTGATATGTTCCTCGCCGGCGATGACAATTTCGATTTTGTCTATATCAATCATTCCTTACTTAAAAAATTATATGTCGTTAGATAATAACGCTATTGACCGGGATGAAGCGCTGCAGCACTTGCATAGCCTGGTCGTGGCTAACGTCTTCGCGAAGCACGGCAAAGATGGTGTCGGCTCCGGCTATTGTGCCTAAGATTTCGGGCGGTCGGCTCATGTCGATGTCGTATGCCAAGCCGCCGGCATAACCGTTGCGCGTCTTGATGACTGCCATACGGCCCGAGAACGTCAGCGATACGAATCCCACTGAGTTGTTGGGATTCGACGGGCCTTGGTTGACCGTCAACATTGTGTCTTTTACGTCGTTGCTATTGGGCACGATGTAGATATATTCGCCGCTGTCGGTTGCCACTTTGGTGACACGCAACTTCTTAAGATCGCGCGACAGTGTGGCTTGCGTCACCTTGAAATCGCGTTCCGCCAAGAGTTTTACCAAATCTTCCTGACAGCCCACGCGCTGAGTCTTAATCAGTTCCAAAATCAGTTGCAATCGATTCTTCTTATTCTTCATTTCAATAGGGTTTATAAGTTATTTCGCTGTTTTGAGTATTTTTATGCAAATATACGAATTATTTTTATACTAATAGCTATTTTGCACAAAAATGAGCCTCAAAATTAGAATTTTTCTAAAAAAGACAAATAAAAACACAGGAATTAAAAGAAATTTCCCATAGGGAAGTAACAATCTGTTACTCGAATCGCCAAATAATCGTTCCAACCTTGTCGCCGGTAGCATTTTTCGGCACGGAGAAGCGCGAGCTAAGCGATGCTTGCTCGCACGAGCGTCGGACTTGTCGGTTCGCCGCCGCCGCGCCCGTTCCTCGAAGATAGGTTGCTTCAATAACTTGTCCGGCGTTGTTTACGCGGACTTTTATAACGATTTCGCCGTCGTAACCGCTAGAGGGTTTGCCCCACGAAGCGAGGGTGTAGCCCGGTCCGAGTGTGTGTCCGGGCTGACCTTTCAGAGCGCCGGTCGATGCGTTGCCGTTGGGCGAACCACTCTGACCGCTGCCCGACCCTTTGAAGGCGTTCTTTATGTCGCTATTGATTTTGTTGCTTTCGTTTTGCTGACGCTCTTGTTCGCGCTTAGCCTCTGCGCGACGCGCCTCTTCTTCGAGTTGCTCTTTCGTAGGACCGGAAGCCTTCGGCTTGGTCTGCATAGGCGACTCGACGGTCGACGATGCCAGTGCTGTACCCTCGCCTGCGGGACCGTGGTCGGCGAGTTCGTCGGCGTCGGCTGACGTGTTGTCGTCGACTGCCTGACTCGGCGACGGTTGGTCGTTGGCTGCCGGCGCATCGACGTTGCCCAGGGCAACAAATTCGCCGCCGAAAGTGATGTCGGTCTGTTGTGCCGGCTCGGGGAGCGGCTCGTCGGTGGGCGGATAGTGGAGATAGCAGAGCACAAGCAGCAGAGCCACCGCCACGTGAAGTAGCAGGGCAACCGTTCCGGCTATGATTTTGCGCTTGTTATCGTCCATTGCTTTAGTTTGTTAGTTGTTGTCGGCTGTCGTAGGCTGTTCCGATTCTTTAGCTGCCATACGTGCATCGTTGACGGCGGCAGGCTTGGTGGCAAGCACCATCTTCAGATTATGGCGTGCCGTAAGGTCGAGCACCTCTACGATTTTGCCGTAAGGCACAGCCTCGTCGGCATAGAGGGCGATGAATTGCGTGGAGTCTTGCTGCTGCGTCAGCTGCAAGAACGCCAAGAGTTGGTCGCCTTCGATGGGTTGCGGCTCGGTGTCGCCAAACGAGGCAAAGAGTTGTTGGTCTTTGTCGATATAGACTTTCGTGCCGGGCTTGATGACGGTTTGCTCCGAACTTTGCGGCAACTTCACTTCCAAGGCCGTCGGAAAGACAAAGGTGGAAGTCACCATAAAGAATATAAGGAGCAAGAAAATGACGTCGGTCATCGAAGCCATGCTGAACGAGTCAAGTATGCCGTGTTGTCGTTTTAAAGCCATTTTGCAGAACTATTTAGATGCCGGCTCGTTGAGCAGGTCCATAAATTCCATTGTTTTGTTTTCGAGCTGGTTCATGATGTGGTTGACGCGCGCCGTCAGATAGTTGTAGGCAAACAGCGCGATGATGCCAACGACAAGACCGGCAACGGTGGTCACGAGCGCCTCGTAGATACCTCCGGCGAGTATTGAGATGTTGGCGCTATTGCCGGCACTTGCGAGCGAGAAAAATGCTTTGACCATACCGGTAACGGTGCCGAGGAAGCCGAGCATCGGTGCGCCGGCTGCCGTCGTTGCCAGCCAGGTGAAGCCCTTGCCGAGGCGTGCAATCTCGATATTGCCGACGTTTTCGATGGCTACGAGCACGTCGTTCATCGGGCGTCCGATGCGCGAAATGCCTTTACCGATAAGCCGCGCATACGGGGTGTCGGTCTTCTTGCAAAGATTTTCGGCGCTTTCCACTTCGCCGTCGTGGATGTAGTCTTTGATGCGCTTCATAAACGTAGCATCGTCGGCGGCAGCTTTGCGCAACGCCAAGTAGCGCTCCACAAAAATGTAGATGCTAACCAGCGACAATATCAATAGCGGAATCATTATGAAACCTCCTTTGAGGCACAAATCCCACACCGAAAGTTCTTGCTCTGCAACGGGTTCGGCGCCTACGGCTGCGGCTTGCAGCATAATGGCTGACAAAATATTGTTAATCATACGTTTATGAGTTTATTTCAGACAGTTTTTGTATTGCTTGATAGTTTCTTCAATGCCCAGATAGAGAGCGTCGGAGATGAGTGCATGACCAATCGACACCTCATTAAGATAAGGCAAACATTGGCGGAAGAATGCCAGGTTTTCGAGACTGAGGTCGTGTCCGGCATTGACGCCCAAGCCGCAGTTGTGGGCTACGGTCGACGCTTTGACGTAAGGAGCTACGGCAGCTTCGCGGTCGGCGGCGTACATCTTGGCATACGGCTCGGTATAGAGCTCGACGCGGTCGGCGCCGGTGCGCGACGCCAGCAGAATGTCTTTTTCGTCGGGATTGACAAAGATGCTTGTGCGGATGCCCTTCTCTTTCAGGCGGTCGACGATTTGCGTCAGAAACTCGATATTCGGTTCAACGTCCCAGCCGTGATTCGATGTCACCGTGTCGGGCGCATCGGGTACGAGCGTAACTTGCGCCGGCTTGATTTTGCACACCAAGTCCATAAACGCTTCCGAAGGATAGCCTTCGATGTTAAACTCCGTCTTCAACACCGGCTTGAGCGCAAACACGTCGTTCTGCTTGATGTGACGCTCGTCGGGTCGCGGATGAACCGTGATGCCATCGGCGCCGAAACGCTCACAGTCGAGGGCAAACTTCTCTACGTCGGGCACATTGCCTCCGCGGGCATTGCGGATGGTGGCTACCTTGTTAATATTTACACTTAAATTGGTCATTTTTACTATTTTTCTCCGTTTTGTCGTTTTTCAGACAAAAAACTCAGGCAAAGGTAAACAAAAAGGTTGGAAAAACGAACAATCGAAAGCGAGTTTTTGCAGAAATAATGCCACGAAATCGACTTTGCGACACTCTTTCGGCGTCGCATCCGCCCCAATCTTTTGCAGAAAACACGGGCAAACGTTGATTTTTTCACGCTTTTTGCGTACTTTTGTCGACTATAATCAAACGAAAACGACATTGAAAACAACTCTTAGAAAGATATTGAGCTACGCCATCAAAATCGGCGTGCCTATTGCCATCGGCGGCTGCCTCTTCTATTGGCTCTACGAGAACGTCGACATGAACGAAATGCGTAAGATTTTGCGCTACGACGTCGACTACACTTGGATTGGTCTTATGTTGATAATCAGCACGTTCAGTCACATCTTCCGCGCCTATCGCTGGCGCTTGCAGTTGCGCGCACTGGGCATCGATGCGCCTATCGGTGCGCTCATCGTGTCGATTTTCGGCACCTACGCCGTCAACCTCATCTTCCCGCGTCTCGGCGAGGTGTGGCGCTGCGGATACATCGCTCGCCGCGAAAACGCACCGTTCACCAAAGTCGTCGGCTCGATGGTTGCCGACCGACTCTCCGACACGGCTACCGTACTGCTAATTACCCTCGTTGCCGTACTGCTCGCCGGTCCGGCTTTCGACAAATTTTTCACCACCTTCCCGCAAGTCAAAGACAGCATTTGGAACATGATTAATTCACCCTGGCTCTGGATAGCCGTCGTCGCATGCGCTGCCGCAGTCTACGCCGTGTTCCGCTTCGGACGCAACAACCGCTTCGTCGGCAAAGTCTGCGAATTCATCTCCAACCTCTGGCAAGGTTTCGCCGGAATCGCAAAGATGCAGCACAAATGGCGTTTCCTCCTCTTCACCGCCCTTATTTGGGGCTGCTACTTCACGCAACTCTACGTAGCATTTTTCGCCTTCGAATTTACCTCCTCGTTAGGCATCGTCTGCGCCCTGGTCTGCTTCACCCTCAGCAGCATCAGCATGGGCATACCCACCAACGGCGGACTCGGCGCTTGGCATATCGCCATCATCTTCGGACTCTCGCTCTACGGCGTGGGCAAATTCTCGATGGCTTCGCCCGACGCCAACGCATCGGCTTTCGCCATGCTCGTCTGGGGCTCGCAAACCGTGCTGCTAATCCTCCTCGGAATCTATTCTTACATCTATATATTGGCAACCGGTAAGAAACGACAAATCAAAAACGATTAACAAAAAAAAGACTAAGTGTTATGGGACTGAAAATCGACAAAAACTTCGAAAACGATAACGAAATCATCGACGACGAATTCGACGACATCGTCGACGACGAAACACCCGCCGAAACCGACAAAGACCCCAAGCGCACCGACAACGATGACGACTTCGACGACGATGACGACTACATCACCCCGCCGTCGCAGCTGCGCCGCCGTCGCCTGCGCATCGCTCTTTGGGCTATCGCCGCTGCCGTGATTGTCTTCGCATTCGTCAAAATCGTAATGCTCGGACGCTCCGTCGACGAAGGTAACGTCCGCGCTTTCGCTATCTCACTCGAGAAAAAAGGCTTGATTTTCGACTCCTACGAAGGCGAATTCGCCTACGAAAACACCCCCGACAGCCTCATCCGCTTCAGCGTCACCGACGCAAAAGTCGGAAAATATATCTACCGAATAATGCAGACCGACAGCGTACTGCTACTCTCCTACCGCCGCTATCGCGCCGCAATGCCCTGGCGCGGCGAAACAAAGACCGTGGTCTACCAAGCGCTCGCCGTCGACCGCGTCACACATAACCCCGCGCCCGAAAAGAAAGAAACGAAAGAATAGCCCTACCGGGCACACAATGAAACGACCGGCAACATACGCATCACTCCTTACAGCACTGACGCTCGTCGTTGCCTCTCTTTCGTGCAGCCAATCAGACTCACCCGACACCACCGACGAAATCGTCGACTACTGTTGGCTGTACGCTCAAAATCACCCCGACGGATTTACACTCCGACTAACCGACATGACCGCACCCGACGAGGGCATCGTTGCATCGTACGCCGCCACGCAAAACAGCTTTGGCAAAGACGGACTGCGACGTGCCGTCGTCCACGCGCTCGAGCACCACAAAGTCGTCGGCGGATGGCTTAACCCCGACAACCGACTTTACTACTTCGACAGCGACACAATCTTCGAAGAATCGGCACTCAGCGACGCAATCGAATGGGCTCGAAAAAACAACCAACAAACCGTCTACATCCTCTCGACCGACCAAATCGTCGAAGTCGACTAAAAAAAAACGCCAAAAAACACGATATTACACGAATAATAGACCAAAATTTTGCACAAATAAAAATTTATTATACATTTGTAACTGATAATCCCTTTGTAGGGTTTTTTGTTTCACACTTATTTAACTTATTTATTATGGCATTTTTTGTAATTTTAGCAATCGCTATCGCAGTGTTTTGCATCGTTGCAGAATGGAAATTGTATTCAAAAGCAAACCAACCGGGCTGGGCAATCTTCATTCCTATCTACAACATTTTAGCGCTCCTCAAAATCGCTAAAATGAGCTGGTGGAATATCCTCCTATTGCTCATTCCTGTCGTAAACATCGTAATTGCATTCATGATTTACATCAATGTTGCAAAGAATTACGGCAAAGATGCAGGATTCGGCGTCGGAATGATATTCCTTCCGATTATCTTCATCCCCATCATTGCCTTTGGTAGCGCAGTTTACGTTGACAACCGCGTAGCAGAAGAAGCAGCCGCTTAATCGCAACAACGGCAAAAACGAAAAACCGAGCGTGGCAGCAACCGCCAACGCTCGGTTTTCTTGTAGATATACTGCTTACACAATACTAATTCCTCACAACAACTAACACAAAGCAAGTATTCTTGAACCAATAATCTGTAACCCGTTAATGATACGTTGACGCTGCTCCTTGCGAGGTTGTTTTTGCCCATTGGCATAGTGGGAGAGCTGCTTTTGATTAATACCACACGCCCTGCTCAGTGCAGCCATTGTGGTGTACGACTCAGCGTTACGAAGCAGAGCTGCCGTGTCGAGTACATATTCAAGTTCATAATCGCCATCAACAAGGTATTGAGGAAGGACATCGCCATCGGCAACACAACCCTCAATATGCAATTTAAGCGATTCCGCAAAGCCCTCTTTAAGTTCATCAAGAGTCTTTGCCGTAGCAACGACAGAACCCGCTTCCTCGTCGCTCCAGGCACAGCAGAAATTCTTGCCGCTCCAACTAACATCAATTTTTAATTTATGTTCTGCCATTAGTTTTAATATTTAGATTTACGTAAAGACAGACGACTTAGCGCCACCCTGCCTGTTTCCATATACAATTTAGTAAGAATTGGTCTAATGTTTCACTTGGCTTTCCTCTTACTGTAACTTTTCCTTTTTTAGTCGGATGCTTAAATTGTCGGTGGTCGCCTTTGGTGTACATCTCAACCCAACCATCTTCTTTAAGCATTTTGATTACTTCTTTTACTTTATACTTTTTCATACTTGTCAATATTCGACACCGCAAAGGTAGTAATTTTTCTACTATTCACAAAAAAAATTAGCGAAAAATACAAAAATTATAACAATATAAGTGATGTGTATGTGGAAGATAGGATGACAAACGATGGTACATCGAAGATGGCGTAGAACTGCGCGATAGCGCTGATATAAAAACCTTGCAGAAGATTGGTTATAGTCACACTATATAAGAAAATTCTATTATCCCTAAAAAAACTTGAGCGGTAGACGGGACTCGAACCCGCGACCCTCGGCTTGGGAAGCCAATGCTCTACCAACTGAGCCACTACCGCAATTATTACGCCCCGACGTCTGTCGTCTCCGAAAAATCGCCAAGCACGACTGTTGCCGAACGGGCTGCGCTTTTTGCGTTGGCAAAAGTAATATATTTTTTCGGTGCGCCAAAGTTTCGCGGCTAAAAATCGCCGCACGCCGGCGAAAATGCTCGACAAGCCACCACACGTCTACGAAAATGCGACAAATTTAGAATCTCGGCGGACGGCCGGGCATACCCATAGGCGCTCTTGTCGGCGCACCGGGTCCACCGGGTCCGGGACCGGGTCCGAAGCCGCCGTAGTCGAAGTCTTTTTCCGACGAACCTTTGCCGAAGATGGAGAATTTGTAGGCAAACGTGAGCATAAAGTAGCGCGTCACGGTGTTGTATTCGTTATCGGTGATGTAGTTTGCCGTGACGGTCCGCGATATGTTAAGTTTCTGACGGAGAAGGTCGTAGGCTTTAACGGTGAGCGTCGCACATTTGTTTTTGAGGAACTGGTAGCCGATTGATGCGTTCCAGAGCCATTGCTCGTTGTCGTAGCCTTCGGAGTAGCCGCTGGTGCCGCTATACGAGATGTCCGACGAAAGCACGAGCCCGAACGGCGCATAATAGTTGGCGTTGAGCGTCGAGCCGTAGGTATGGATGTTGCGGTCGGCGGAAGTTTGCACTGAGTTGCGCGCCACTTGCAGGTTGTAGTACGGGCGAAGCTCGATGTCGACGAGTCCGTTGCGGAATGCGATGCTCGGCGTTTCGCTAAGCATAGTCGAACCGCTGTGGTTTATCAAGCCGTTGTTGTAGCCGACGGTGCGGTTATAGCGGAAGAACAGGTTGTTCGAGAAGTGCCAGTTACGATTTTTAAACGGTGTGGTGAACATCGACATTGCGTTTGCCGACCATGCGCCGTTGACGTTTTCGTAGGTCGTGGTCTGCACGCCTTTGTCGTCAAAGTCGGTGCGCGACACGATGCTGTTTTGCACCATGGTGAAGCCTGCCATTGCCATTATGCTGCGCTGCGACTCTTGGTTGTAGTTGTTGTAGCGCACGTTGAAGCGATGGGTGAACGACGGCACGAGCTCGGGATTACCTTGAACGAGTTTCATTGGGTCAGACTTGTCGAGAACGGGTTGCAATTGCGAAATCGTCGGCGATGTCGACATTCCGCGATAGTCCACGCCGAGGCTGTTCTGCTTGGAGAACATGTAGCGGAATCGCATATAGGGCGAGTAGTTCCACGTCCAGTTTGAGGGGATGTTGCGCTCGGGGTTGTAGAGGTCTTCGCTGCGCATCATCACAGGGTCGACACTAAAGCCGACGTTGAGACGATATTTCTTGGTCGACTGCTGGATGCCGACGCGAACCTGCTGGTCGAACTGCTCGTTGCGGAAGCGGTTGCTGAGTTCGTCGTTGAGCTCGTAGTCGGCAGAAAGGTCGTCGGCAAGTGTGCGTGCCACGACGGGATTTGTCAGGATGCCGCGAGCGGCGAGCGCTTTGGTTGCCTCGCCGGGGTCGTAGACGGTGGTGAGGTCGTAGACGAGCTTGTCGGCGTTGTTGAAGTAGTAGTTCATGCGGTAAGAAAGTGTCCAGAAGAGGGCTTTCTTAATGTCGCCGATGGGTTCTTTCCAGGTCAGACGAGCACCGACGCGGCTCGACCATTGATGGTTGTCGGTATATTGGTCGTAGGTGTCTTCGTCGGAAACGTCGCCGGTGAGTTCGTCGAAGAAGCGGTTAACGGCTTGCGACGTTTCGTCTTCGACGGTGTTGCTGAAGCGGTAGGTCACCTGCGTGCTGAACGAGCGTCCGCGATGGCGCTTGAAGTTGCGGTTATACACGATTTGTGCGACGAGGTCGTAGCTTGTACCGTCGCTCGCCGAGTAGGTTTGGCTTTCGTTGACTTGCTTTGTGCGGTCGAGATAGCCGTAGAGTTGCGACGATTCGTTGCTGTAGGAATCATTGACGCTGACCTTGAAGTTGGGGCGAAATTCGAAGATGTTAAACGAGTCGCGCTCCCACTTCATGCGGAAGTTTCCGGTGAAGTTATGTGTGCGGTCGCGTGCTGCCTTGTCGGCGGTTTCGAGCGACGTGGAGTCTTGCAGAATGTATTGTTTGCTCGACGAACTTACGGTCTTTTGGTTTGAATGTGAATACATTACGTCGCCACCCACGCGGAAGATGTTCGACTTGCCCACGTTGAAGTTTATGCCGAGACTTTGAGCTGAGTTGACGCCGTTGACGCCACCGAAGCGGCGGAAGCGCCCTGCACCCTGGTTGGTGAAGCCGGGGTCGTTGATGTTGTTAAGGTTGCCCAACAGGCTGAATTGGTTTTTGTCGACAAAGCGGTTGACCATAAAGTTGCCCATATATCGGTCGTCGGTTCCGTAGCCCGCCAACGCGTTGCCGAACCAGCCGCGTTTCATTCCTTTTTTCACCGTTAGGTTGATAACGGTCTCTTCTTCGCCGTCGTCGACGCCGGTGAGCCGTGCCAAGTCGCTCTTGCGGTCGATTACTTGCAGTTTGTCGACCATATCGACGGGGATGTTTTTCGACGCCACTTTAGCATCGTCGGTGAAGAAGTCTTCGCCGTCAACGAGTATCTTGGTTATAGTCTTGCCTTGGGCTGTAATTGAGCCGTCGCTACCCACTTCGACGCCGGGAAGGCGCTTGAGCAGGTCTTCGACCACGGCGTTCGGCTGCGTCTTGTAGGAGTCGGCGTTATATTCCACGGTGTCTTGCGCCACCTTAACTTCAGTCTTGACGCCCACAACTTCCGCTTCTTTGAGTACTATCGTATTGGCAGCCAACGCAATAGTGTCGACGCGAAGGCGCGAATCAGCCATGCGAACGTTTACGCCCGATGTACGGTAGCCCAGATAAGACGCTTCGACGATGTAGCGCCCGCGAGCGAGCCCTTTAAGAGAAAAGCGCCCGTTGACGTCGGTAACGCAGCCGTTGACGTATGCGCTGTCGCGTTGGTTGAGTATGCGTATTGATGCATTTATAAGTGGACTTTTGTCTGCCTTATCGACAACATATCCGTAAATTTCGGCAGCCCGAACTGCTATAACACAACTTACAGCCACCGCTAATAATATCAGTATTCGTTTCATTCGTTTACTTGAGTCGTTTTACAAATTGTAGACACGGGAAGCAGCCGAAAGTTAACGACGCTGCAAAATTTAACAAAATATTAACTTTACAGAGCCTCGCGCCACAAAAACGCTGCAAAGTTAGACAATTTCCCCGCCACAAAGCGCCGAAAAAATGCTAAATAATTATAAGAGCATAACCCAACTTTCACCCTGAAAAAATTATTTTAGAAAACGTTCAGGATGAAAGTTGGGCTAAGTTGGACACTTTGCAACCGAATACTACCGCCTGCTCGGTCGCAGCAAGCCGCGACCCTACCGCGGGTGGCATCTCTCTTGCGCGTATTTGCGCTGATAATCAGCATAGTACTTTTTACTTTTACACAACATTTTTCAAGTAAACAATTCCGTCACCTTTTCCTTTCTACACAAAAAAAGAGGGCATATCACCCTGATACACCCTCTTGAATTGATTATGAGAAAATATTATTCGCCCCAACCGAAGTTTTGACTGCAGTTTGCATTCAAACCGGTTTCGTTAGCCGGAACGGGGAATAGATAATACTTCTTGTCGAACTTACGAGTAGCGCCTGTAGCCACAACATAACCACCTTGGAGCGTACCTTCGTAGGTGATGCCTTCCATGTTAGCACCGAGGTTGATGTTCGGATACTTGCTGCTGTCGAGTTTGTCGAGTTGATGCCAACGAACGAGGTCCCAGTAGCGATACCAGTTGTCGGTCATAAGTTCGCAACGACGGCAACGACGGATTTCCCAAAGGAGGTTGCTTACGCCGTGGTTGTTAGCCGGGTCGGCAGCGGGAGATGTCGTCAAAGCGGGCAGGTCGGCGCGTGCCATAAGTTTGTTGATGGTTGCGTCGAGGTCGCTTTGTGTGATTGTGCCGAGTTCGGCGCGTGCTTCAGCGTCGTTGAGGTAAATCACAGCGAGCCAGAAGAGCGGAGCGTCGGTGTAGCCGGTACCGATGTTTTGACGGTAGTAAACGGCTGTCGAAGCGTCGCCGAGTTGGTCAGAGTAGTACTTTGCAACGGTGTAGCCTGTCGACGAAGTCATTTCTGCCAAACCTACGCTTGCGTCGCGCGACCATCCGTAGCCTGCGAGGCATACATACGGGTCGATGATTACGCTAAGACGTTTGTCGCGGTTGCTCAACATTTTTGCGATAGAGAGTTTGCCGTTAACGAGTTCGGGCTTGTCGCTCTTGTCAAGAGTTGTTGTAGCAAGCGGCTTGCCGTCGCGGAAGAGGAATGCTTCGACAGCGTCGCGAGTGATGCCGCGTTGTGCTGTTGAACCGGTGGTGTAGTCCACTGTGCTATGACCTTGAACGTCTTTCTTGTAGTTGCGATAGAAGATAACTTCGCTGTTGCCGGAGAGGTCAATTGAGTTATAGATATCGCCGTAGTTTTCGGTCAACGAGTATCCGCCCATGAGTTCCGCATTGGTAGCAACGCAGAGGTTGAGATACTTCTTAGCGCGGTCCATATTAGGCTCGAGGTTGTTTTCGGCTTTTGTGCGATATTTGCAGAACGTACCTTCGAAGAGGCAAACGTCAGATTTGATGGCGCGTGCCAAGTCTTTCGAGAATGCGTTTTCGAATGCGTTTTTGCTTGTATTGGCAGCGATGTTGGCGATAGCGAAGTCGAGGTCTTCGATAATCTTATCGACTACGAGGTCGCGGTCGAGGCGAGCGCCGTAGACTGCTTCGTCGTCGGGCGAAGTCACAACTTTGTCCATCCATTGAACGTCGCCGTAGTAGCGAACGAGTTGCCAGTATTCCCAAGCACGATAGAGGCGAGCGATGCCGAGGAAGTTAGCCTTTTCGTCGTCGGTGAGGGTCGAACCCTCAACGCCTGTAATCATATAGTTGGCGCGGCGTACTTCTTCGAACGATGCGCTCCAGTAGGACGATTTCTGCGGAATTGTGGTAAATTCCCAGTTGTCGAAGTTCGGGTTGGCTTGGTCGTCGCTTAAGCTCTTGAAGTAGAACCAACCGCCGGAGCCGCCTTGTCCGTAGCCCGAAAAATCTCCATACATCGAGTTCAGATAGGTCTGAACGTTGTTTGCGTTGTTCCAGAATGCCGGATTGTTGGTAAATCCACTACGCATATCTTTGTCGAGGAAGTCATCACATCCGGTAAGAACCAATGCTGATGCGGCTAACGCATATATAATTGATTTTTTCATAATGCTAATGATTTTAATCGTTTTAGAATGTTAATTGCAAACCGAATGACCAGCTCCTTGTGATAGGATATGTACGACCCCAAGTACCATAGCTGAGGCTACCTTGACCGGCGTTCATTTCCGGGTCGATGGGGAGGTCACCGCTACCTTTGTGGAGACAGCATACGTTGTCGACACTTGCATACAAGCGAAGCTTCTGAATGTAGGCTTTCTTCGTCAATTCTTCAGGAATTGTATAGCCAAGTGTAATATTCTTCAAGCGGAGATAAGACATATCTACCAAGTACTTCGATTGCGGATAGTAGTTGTGGCAGCCGCCTTCGCCGGCAAGACCTACTACGTTACCTGAATATTCGTTACCCGGGTAGAGGCACGGATAATCGTTGCCCTGGCTGATGTTTACAATGCCGTTTTCGGGGTCGTAGACGTTGTAGTTCGTCTGATGTGCATAGATTGCCAAGTCGGCTTCGCGCATCATCGGGAATACGAATGCAGATTGTGTCCACATGTCGCGTTTGCCTACGCCTTGGAAGAACAAGTCGAGGTCGAGTCCTTTGTACGAACCACCGATGTGGAAGCTATATTCGTAGCGCGGAAGTTGGTTACCGATAACCTTCAAGTCGCCGTGGTTCTCAGCCGTGCCGACAGGAATCGGGTTGCCGTTTTCGTCTTTCATATTCGGGTCGCCGCCGTTGATAACGCCGTCGCCGTTGAGGTCCTTAAACTTGATGTCGCCGGGACCGTAAACGAATTGTTGAGTTTGGATGCCTGTTTGGTCGGCTACGCCGGGAGCGTAAATCCAACTACCGTCAGCATTTTTGCCAACAAAGTCGGCTTCGGTGAAGTAGCGTTCGGTTTCGAATCCCCAGATGTCACCCCAAGTTTGTCCTGCATAAGCGTAAGAGGTGTCGCCCGGGTGGCCGATGAAGTGCGTGTCGTTGTTCCACTTTTCTACAGTAACTTTTGCATCGCCGATGCTGAAGTTAGCGTAGAGGTTGAGGTCTTTGGTGAACTGACGGCGGAGTGCCAATGAGAGTTCCCAACCGCGTGAGCGAAGTTGACCTGCGTTGGTGTAAGGACTTTCTGCGCCGATTGCCGACGGAAGGGCTTTACCCGGTGCCAACATGTCTTTCGTGTCGCGTTGATACCAGTCGAAGCCGAGTGTTACTTGGTCGTTAAACAAGCCGAGGTCGAGACCTACGTCGAGCGTTGAGATGCGTTCCCATGTGAGCGACGATGATACCCATTCCGGCATTGAGAATTGGTTAACCTTATTGCCTGATGCGTCAAGCCAATAGATGTAGCTTGTCGAAATAGGAGCAATCTTTTCGACAAACATCCAGTCGCCGACAGCCTCGTTACCGATTTCACCGTAAGAAGCGCGAATCTTCATGTTGTCGACAATGTCCTTGATTGGCTCGAAGAATTTCTCTTCGCTGATGCGATAGCCGAGAGAGCCCGACGGGAAGAATGCCCAGTGGTCGTTCGACGGGAAGCGCGACGAACCGTCGTAGCGTCCGTTGAGTTCCAAGAGGTATTTGCCCTGATAGTCGTAGTTGATACGTCCGAAGTAACCTGCCGATGAGCGGTCGTTGGCGTCAGAAGAGATACCCCATTTTGCGCGGTCGCCATAGGTAAGGCTAAGTTCCGGAAGGTCCATTGAGTAAAGTTCGGGACGATATGCATAGAAGTAGTCATACTTCCACGATTCTGCATTGACACCGACCATCACGTTGAGGTTGTGCTTCTCGCTCCACGTCTTGTTGTAGTTGGCGTATGCGTTAACAGTCCACTTGTTGGCTTTCGAGTTGTCGCGCCATGTGCCTGTATTCGACGACGATACTTTGTATTTCGGATATGTACCCATCCAGTCGTAGCCGAATACGGTGTAGTCCGAACTACCGCTGTTCATATTATTGATTTCGTATGTAAAGTCAGCATTCAAAGAAAGGTCTTTTGTGATGTTGGCTTTAGCAAACACGTTGAAGCGTGCGATGTCGGTAGTTGTTTTCTTGCGAGCAGCTTGTTTCTGCATAGAGATTACCATCGGGTCGTAGCCGTCGATTGTGCCTGACGGGAGGAAGAACGAACCCCAGCGCCACAAGTATTGATAGATGTTATACCATGTGTCGGCTTTCGATACCTCTTTACGAGCGAATGTCACGCGTGTTCCTGCTGTCAACCAATCGGTGATGTCGGTTTGCATGTTGAACTGTGCATTCCATTTCTTGCGGTTGCCCGTATTGAAGTTCATCAAGTCGTCCTTAGTATTGAAGCCGAACGATGCATAGTAGGTAGTTCTGCCGCTCGAACCGCTCAACGATACGTTGTGAGTCTGCGACGGCGCTGCATTTTTGTACCAAATGTCTTGGATATCGTAGTCGGCATAGTACATTGCTTGGTTGCCGATGAAGCGATAGTCGCCCACGTTGTTTTCGTCAACGTACGGACGCATTTCGCCGTAACCGATTTTCTTACCGTGATTTTGTTCCTTCCAAGCCTCTGCATACGGCAAAAGTTGGTCGAAATACATACCGAAGAGCTCCACAGCACCCGAACCGGCACGCTCTTTAGCCATCATAGCCGACTTGAGTTGTGTCGGAACGTCGGGATAGTCGGGCAAGTAAGTTGCGTGGTCCCAAGCGAAGTTGGCATTGTATTGCACTTTCACTTTGTCGCCCTTCTTACCTTCCTTAGTTGTTACCAAAATCACACCGAACGCAGCGCGCGAACCGTAGATTGACGACGATGCGGCGTCTTTCAACACCGAAATCGAAGCAATGTCGGAGCCGTTAACTTGCGAAAGGTCGTCGACAGGCACTCCGTCAACGATGATTAGCGGCGATGAATTTTGGCTGTTGCTCAGCGTACCCAGACCGCGAATCGAGATTGACGATTCCGTCGAAAGGTCACCACTGTTGGAAAGCACTGTAAGACCCGGCACTGAGCCTTGCAAAGCCTTCGTTACGTCTGCCTCCGGACGCGAACCGATTGCCTTGTCCATATCGACTGTAGCAACCGCACCCGTAAGGTTTACTTTCTTTTGTTGTCCGTAACCGACAACTACAAGTTCGTCCAAAAGCGCTTTGTCTTCTTTCAGAACCACGTCAAGATTAGCTCCCGCTTTTACAATCTTGGTCGAATAGCCAAGATACGAAATCATAAGAGTTGAGCCCGGTTCGGCTTTGAATGTGAACTTACCGTCTAAGTCAGTTGAGATGCCTCGTGTTGTTCCTTTTTCGACGACGCTGGCACCGATAATCGGTTGACCCGCCTCGTCTTTCACAACTCCGGAGACAGTAGTAAGTGCTTTCGACGTTGCCACAACTTGCGGCATAGGAGCAGCGTAAATCTCACCCCCTCCTATGGCGCCTAACAAACACATTGCAACAGAGACTGTTACATTAAATTTTCTCGAAGAAAATTTCTTTTGTTCAGCAAATTTGTCCATAGTTGATCCAAGATTAAACTTATTTGTTAATTTTTAGTATATTCAATATATATAGTTTTACCGCTATTGCGATCTTTAATATGGGTATTAATTCGTGTTTGCTTTATCTATACTTGGCAAAAATACCTAAAACAAATCATAAAAACAAAACATTTTTCAAGTTTTTTAGACCAATATTCAAACTTTTTTACAAATTTTTATAACTATATTTTAAAACACCACCCTATAACTATGTTATTCGGCATAAAATTCAATATCTAATGTTAATCAGATTAACAAATTAACGTTTAGCGTTCAGCGTTTATCGTTTATCGACGGCACCTCTCCACTCTCCACTCTCCACTCTCCACTCTTACCTCTTACCCCCATTTGCTTTTTGCCGAAAAATGTTGTATCTTTACGGAGTCAAAGTAGTATATTTAACCAAAAAATCATATTATGAAAGTTCTGAAATTTGCAAGCTCTGCAAGAAAAGCCTTGCGTAGCGCGATGTGTGTAGCAATGTTGGCGGCGGCGACGGGCGCTTGGGCTAACGACATCGAACAAGTATGGCCAAAAGGCAAGATGCCCGACAGCGAGCCGCATCAGATTGCCGCAATGCTCGACGAGGCAAACCGTCCCGACTTCAACGCAGACCGTCACCGCGTGGCTTACATCGAATGGTTGCCCGCTCCCGACAAAGCCGTCCGCACGGATGCATGTATGATTCTGATTTCCGGCGGCGCCTACAGCACGTGCTGCGACATGAACCTCATCGACCTGTGGTACGACCGCCTGACGCGCGAAGGCATCCGATGCGTAAAGTTTGTCTATCGCACGCCGCGCCCGACGAAGGTACCCATCTATCAAACGGCGTGGGAAGACGCTCAGCGCGCGGTGCGAATGGTGCGCAGCGAGGCGAAAAAGCGCGGCTTCGACCCCGAAAAAATCGGCACGATATCGATGTCGGCGGGCTCGCATCTTGCACTCCTGCTCGCTTCGAGTTCGCAGACTCGCGCCTACGAGCCTGTCGACGCACTCGACTCCATCCCCTGCCACATCAATTGGGCGATTATGAATGCTCCGGCATACGTCTCCTCCGACAGCGAAGCCGGCACACCGTCGACGCGTGACGGCTATGGCACAGACGTTCGCCTCAGCGACATATTCCGCTTCGACGAAAAGACATGCCCCATTTCGCTGCATCACGGCGGCATTGACATATATTCGCCCAACGGGTCAACGCAAATCTATCGTGAACTGCGTCGCCGCAATATTCCCGCCGAGTTGCACCTCTATGCAAACCTCGACCACGGCGCCTACGGACTCGAACGCGGCATCGAGTTTATGCGTCAGATGCAGTTCTACAAGCCGCTCGAAGCCGAAGTGCCGCTGGAGCAGCGCTTTGCCGACGTCGAGTCGCACGCCGACATCGTAACCGCCGACATATGGCAGGATGGCAAAATGCCCGACGCTCAGCCGCATCAGACAAAGCCATCCATCACCTGGTATTTCCCCAAAAAGGCTAAAACCGACGCCATACAGATTATATATAGCGGAGGCGCATACCTGGGCTCGTCGCCCGAAGGCTTCGAAGTGGCTCCGGTGCGCAAATTCCTCAACGACCTGGGCATAACGGTTGTTACGCTCAACTACCGCGCACCGCGCCCCGTGAATCTCGCCAAGCACGTCACGGCATGGCAAGACCTGCAGCGCACCATCCGCATAGTGCGCACCGAAGCGGCAAAATACGGGCTTGACGGCTCGAAAATCGGAATCATGGGCTTCTCCGCCGGCGGACATCTCACGCTGATGGGCGTTACCTCGTCGATGCACAAGTCATACTACCCGGTCGACGACATCGACAATACGCCGTGCAACGTGCAGTGGGGCATCGGCATATACCCGGCATACGTGCTCACCGACGGCGCTGACGGCGAAAACACCGGCGGCGGAAATGCCGACGATGCAACCATCGTGCCCGACTTCAGTTTCGACCTCGCAACCGCGCCGATGCTGTTTATCCACGGCGATGCCGACGGCTATTCAGCGATGGGTTCCGTAAAAGTGTGGGAAAAGATGCGGAGTATGGGCGTTCAGTGCGAACTGCACACGCTCTGTCTGCGCAATCACTGCTTCCAACTCCAAGCATCGCCCGGCACAGGCAGTTACACCTGGCTCGACCGCATAGCCGAATTCCTGCGCAGCCAAAAAATACTCCCCGCAGCAGAATAACCTCCTAACTACATTCCCCCAAATTCTCAATATTATCACCAAAAAGTCATATATTTTTAAAAATTTGTACGAAAATTTTGCAATTCAAAAATTATATTGTAGTTTTGGCGCTATAAAACTTTTAACGCCTTATCAAACAGTTTTTCGGCATATGGAACATTATGAGCCTTGGAACGACAAATTTCTACGGCACTCTCGCTGTGTCGGGCTCTAATTTTACCCCCCCCCGATTTACATTCCTTAACAATTAGTCATATTTTATACTGTTCGCCTCCCTGACGCGCTGCCGGGGAGCAAATCATCGTGCCATAACATCACAACACAGACTATTGATAATACCACATATCACATAAAACTTATACTTATAACTTATGAATAGATTTATATTTGCTACATTATTTGTCATAACTGTTTTCAATGCATTCGCCGCAGGCTTTAACACCGGCGGTCCCGGTACTATATGGCAACCCAAAATTGTAAATGGGACCTGGGCAGGCGACGGCGACCACGAAAAGATATTAAGGGTAGACCGCGGAGAAACAGTAACGATACGCCTTAAAGGCGATATCACAATTACCGACCGCGTTTTCGTGGGCTCAAGTACGACAGACACAAACACCGGCTCTGCCAATCCGGAAACAGCTGTGCTCGAGATTTTCAATGACACAGACCATGATATCACAATTAAGGGATTCATATGGAGCAATACAAACGGCTCAAATGTACTGTTTTCGGTGTGGGAAAACGCTATTTTAAGAATTCACGGTAAGCCCGGTGCGCGAATCATTATCGACGGAAACGGCAAAGTAACCCGCGACTATATGCTCAACCAAAACAATGAACACTTTGACCACCATCCTTCCGACAACAGCGGAGCATGGGACGGCACTCGTTGGGGCTTGATTGAGTCGACCGGAACACTCGATTTCGAATATGTAACCATCGAGAACGTAAGTTTCCAACGATACGACTATACCATTGGCTCCACTGCCTATTGTAACACCGAAGACGGCGACTGCTCGGTAATCAAATTAAATCCCTGGGTCGACGGCACAGGCGACAAAGGCAACGGGCAGTATTACACCCAAAAGACATCAACTTTCCGCCATTGCATTTTCCGACACATTCGCAACATGTCGAATGGATATGCATCAGTCTTGACCACCTACGGCAACGCAGGAAAGAGAAGCGAAAACAATCGAACGACGTGCAAAATCACATTTGACGATTGCGAAATCTACGACGTCCGACAGAACGGTCGCACAAAAATAAAAAGATACGGCACAGAAGCTGTCGACAACGACAATACCAGCGCAGGAATTATTCGTTTCCGCGGGTCGTGGCCCGGCGATATGGAATTGAAAAACACGAAATTTCACGACAATTACTCGCAATACGACTGCGCAGGCGTGCTCTGGAATGCAATCGGCGGCGGTAACCCCGGCAATATGCCGCTGCTAACCATTGACGGCTGCAAATTCTACAACAACGAAACCGGCAAAGATGCCGGAGCATTACGACTTGAAGGCAACTTTGAGTTTACAGGTGCCCAATCGGAATTCTACGGCAACAAAGCCGACCGCGGCGGCGCAATCCAGATTTGGGGATATTCCGGCGGCGACCCTGTCGCAAACGGCACTATTGAACAAACACTTAACGACCGTGTCTATTGCCACGACAACACCGCAAATCAAGGCGGCGCACTGATTATCGGCTACGAAGGATTCTGCAGTCTGCCGGAAGGAATGACCATCAACACCTATCTCAACGGCTGCATCTTCAATAACAACACAGCAAATTGGCAAGGCGGCGCAATATGCCTGCAAAAAGCAGTTTTGGGAAAATGGAATGCAAAACTATATCTCGATAAAGCAACATTCACCGGCAACAACGTAACAAGTACATATAACGGCAACACATCCGGAGGCGGCGCCTTACACGCATGGAACTTCGACGCAGAGGCAAGAAACGGCGCAGGAGGATGTACATTCACAAACAACACGTCAAACAATTTCGGCGGCGCAATCTTCGCAGAAGGCACAAGCACACTGAAACTCGACAACGTAACAATCAGCGGAAACGGCAGCGACAGCGCCGACAAAGGCGGTGCGGTTTTCGGATATGGTGGCAACGTATTTTTCGACATTAAGACAATCAACATCGACAAAACCGTAGCAAAAACATCCGGAGGTGCCATATATCTACAAGACGGCTCAAGATGCCAATTTGACAACGCCACCATCACAAACTGCACGTCGAAAGTCGACGGCGGAGGCATCTTCTTGACAAACAAAGCATCACTCGAAATCACCTCAGGAAAAATCAATAACAACCATGCAGATGGAGGCTCCGGCGGCGGAGTCTACGCATCAGGCTCCAACTTTTCGATGACCAACGGCGAAATCAACGGCAACTCGGCAACGGCACACGGCGGCGGAGTGTGGTTCTCAAATAACGTCACCGACGCAACCGGAAAGACCTTCAGCTTCGGCGGCGGAAGCATCTCAGGCAACACGTCCGGCGGCTTCGGCGGCGGCGTTTGCATCTACACCGGAAGCACCGCAGGCTCATCGTTCTCACTCACCGGCGGTAGCATCAACGGCAACCGCGCCGAAGTAGGCGGCGGAATCTACCTGAACGGTTGGAGCACCTACACCGTTAACCTCTTTAACACCAACGTCGAAAGCAACAACGCCTACCTCGGCGGCGGAGTGCTCGTCTACAACTGCGGACTAAACTACAAAAACGGATTCATACGCCACAACAAAGCAAACAAGCGCGAAGGCAGCACAGCACCCACAACAATGTTCCACACCAACCACTCAAAATACGTCAACAACGCCGACGTAGTCAACACCGACCTGAGCGGAATCGGCGGCGGAATATACTCCACAAACGGCACCGTTAACTTCGACCTGACCGACAAAAAATTCGGACTCTACAGCAACCTCGCCGACTACGGAGCCGACGACATCTTCTCAACACCAACCTCAGCGTCAGCAAACGCCACAATGCAACTGCCCAACCCCAACGACATGGACATAATCGACGGATTCGAAGTGCCAAAAGCATCACTCTTCTGGGCGGAAGACTACGTCGAAAGCGACACCAACTTCGGACAAAAACCCGCAGGCTCCGGCGCCGGACCCAACAAACGCTACCGCACACTACTCTACGAACGCTCGGCGGAACTCGCCAACGCAAAATTCACCCCAGGCACATACACCAACAACTACATCATGGCAGCACTCGGCTACAACTTCGTCTACGGCATAATCAAAAAAACCGGAATGAACAACGGCGAAACAGCCATCATCGACATCTACGAAGGCGAACTCACCTCAACCGAAGGCCGCACACCACTCTACAGAGTAGCCCTCACCGCCGACGACACAGGCAAAGCCGAAAAACAAATCCTACTCCACCCCGGCACATGGACCGTCGTCGAAAGCAAATGGAGCTGGACATACAACGGCACCGCACAAAGCGCCGAAACCAACGACGTAAGGACAATCAGCGGACAACCCGCAATCGTTCGAAGCCTCATCGAGACATCGTCAGAAGCCCTACGAACATTCTCTTTCTTAAACACCAAAAAAGCCCCTGTAACCCCCAACGCAGAGGCAATAAAGGAAAACACATTCAAATAACTTTAACAGTCAAAATTCTAATAACATTGACAGATATTCTAATAACATTCTAACCGCATTCTAATAACATTGACAGACATTCTAATAACATTCTAACCGCATTCTAATAACATTGACAGACATTCTAAACAAATTTCGCACGAGCCTGCTTCACCCCCGAAACAGGCTCTTAATTTTGCTATTTTATGACATTGTCGCCATCGAGCCGAAAAAATCTAACCCAACACTTTCACCCTTGGAGGATGAGTTTTCGTTGTCGTTCAGGCGGTTGGGCGTTTGTGCCGCCGGCGGCTGTGTCCTACAAATTTTTCCTGACTTCGCCGTTGCGTCACCCATAAACGCCGAGGTTCTCACAATGGGATATCAAACGTCGCGGCGGTCGTATTTCTGCCGTGCCGATTATTTCATTTCATCCGACGGGACATCAATGCCTCGGCGTTTCATTTGCTCATATTCTTTCCGGTTAAATGAATATCGTGGACATTGTTTTGCCCTGGAGGTGTCGAATTGTTCATCTAATGGGATGTTTAGATACTTATACGACGTGCAAATTTTCCCGGTCCCGCTATAGCGTGTAACGTATTTTCTACATAGTGAGCAATTTGGAATGTGGTATTTGTCATACCCTAAATATTTTGCATATTCATAAATGTCGAAGCCTAAATGTGTGTGGAAACAGACCTCATACAACGAGTTCTCGCTCGACCGTTTCAGGTCTTTGCAGTAACAAACTTCTCGACAGCAACGTGATTTGCCTGACCGATAGAGCACATACCGCCAAAAGGCTATTCTTGTTTTCTTACGGCCGCCGTTATAATCCGTATTCCGAAATCCGTAGATTTTGACTTTTGATGGCACGTGGTTGTCTTCGACAAACCCGTTCTCTATCAAGTTGTCAATATCCGACTCGTCTTCGATGACGCATTCTATGATCTTGTTCCCACTATGCAATCGTTCTTTTTCGCAGGCATGCGTTACACAAAATTCGATATACAACGGTTGCCTGTCGGGCGCTGCCGAAGAAAACAATTTCAGGTCGGAACGTCGCTTGCTTTTGTCGTACGCCACTTCCTGTTCGCAACTGTCATAGTACTCTTTGAGATTGATACGCTTTCTTTCCAGGCTATAACAATGGTCAATTTTTTCATACTTACATTGTTTCTCATTTGAGCAATATGACTTGTATTCATAGGCGACGTAGAAGCACTCTGCGTTCAGGAATGCGCTTTGCAGACGCGTCTTGGCATAAAGATGCAACATCGTTTCGTACGCCAATTTACAGTCCGAGCCTGACTGATGCGCAAAATGATGCACGCGAATCGAACCGCTGTTTTTGGCAACCAAAGGTTCTTTACAAGCCGGGCAAATACAGTTGCATTCTTGCCCGTTCGCAACTTCATCGACATTGACAAAACGTCCGGCTCTATCGATGGCGCACCTAAGCATATGTGCTTCGTGCTTACTTTGTGGATTGCTCATAACGGATTAATGTTTTCGGAAAAATCTTATCCAACTCTTATTCAACAAAACAGAGGTCAACTTAAAGTCCGCTTGAAAGTATGAAATCGAACTCGCCGGCATGACGAAATCCTTCATAGCTGAACTCGGCAAGGAGTTCGGGACAGTCGATGCGGTTTTTGATGATGTAGCGAGTCATCGCACCGCGGCACATCTTGGCATAAACCGTGACATTTTTCAGGCATCCGCCCTCCTCTACTTTGAAATCGGGCGACACGACGGTAAGACTCTTTTCCACACGCTTCCAATCGAACATCTTGCGGAATTCATTGCTCGCCAGATTGACAAGCACACCGTCGTCGGCTTTAACCTTAGCGATAAACCAATCTGTGAGCAGCGGCTTCCAATAGTCGAACAACGAGGCATACGACGTCACAGGAAGCGACACCGCCCCCTCCAGCCGATACGGGTTGATAAGGTCGGTAGGTCGCAACAGTCCGTAGAGGAACGATGCGATGAAAAGATGCTCCGACGCATAACGAAGGTCGTCGCTCGAAAGAGTCTGCGGCGATAGCTTGTTGAACACCATTCCGTCGTAAGCCATTACGGCGGGAGTAAGCGTAGACTCTGCGCGCCACGCCCGATAGCGCAGACGATTTTCCGCCGCAATCTTTTTGCCGACACCGAGAATCTCTTGCAATTCGTCGGTATCATACAGCGCCATCTGCTCGGCAATCATCGCCGCATTGTCAATAAAGTGAGGCACAGCGGCAACGACGTCACCACAATCCTGCGGAGCAACCCGCATCTTCTTCGCGCAACCTATAAGTATCTGCATACAAATCAATTTATACCCTTAGTTATAAACGGCGAAAATGAGCACTTTATTGCCTTCAACAACAAGAATTTCCGCCGGAAGCCAACCCAATTTTGAGGGAATCCCATTGCACTTATTTTTGGCTTATACTCTGTTAGTAAATCTTTCAATCTTTGTGTAAATGAAGAATTTGGATTTACAGATTGTAGTAAATAATTTAGCATACACAGGAAATAATAAATCTTTTCTCTTTTATTCATCCTTTACACTAAGGTTCCCGATCTTGCGAAGTTGGTCAGGAGTATAGCCCAGAGCCTTGATATTCTGCTTATTGAGTTCTTCCGCCGCTTCGATTACGTGTGAAAGCAGAGGTGTCAGCTCTTTAATCATGTTATATGTTATGGTAGTGGAAGGCTGTTGAACAAAATATCCGGTCTCATCCAAAATGCTTACTTTACGATTGTTAAGCGTACAATTCAGCTCATTGGAAGCGGTGAGCATATAATTGTTCAACAGCTCAAACTTTTGTTCACAGAAATCCAATATAGAATAGCAGTTGCTAATCCGGTTAATCACCTTTATATCGTCGAAAGCCTTCCATACGTCGATGCTTGATTCAAAAATCTCCTCTGTTTTCATATCGTGCATACCAAAATACAGATAATTAACTTTCATATAATAAACTTTAAGAGAGTCCGGATTAATTTCTTCGAGGCGATCCGGCATATACGTCATTATCGAATCATAAGCCGCCTGTTGCTGCTCCAACAAAGAAAGGTGTTCCTGAAAGTTGTGAATCCGCAGACCGATGTTATATAGAGTAATCTGCGTAATCTTTTCAGCCATCTCATGCTGACTGTTTCTCTGCTGCCAGAATGTGACTCCAACAGTTACAATTATGCCCAGAAAGGTTCCTATAAACGCTACAGATATCTGTTCAAACCATGCCCGGGCTGAAAGCCTTTTGTTTTTACTATCCATAGAATAAAGATTATTTACATTGTTTTATAAAAAATCCCGGAGTGTCTCACGATACATGTTGCCACATTTATCCGCGTTGTAAATCCGGGGATGTTGTTCCGGTTTGTATATGCTTTCGTCATCTTGCCAATGTGAACCGTACTTATGAGATAGGGTGTAAACTATATTTGTTCTTATAGACACCTCAATTTTCTCAATGGCATCAAATACAAGTTGTGCCATAGCGAAACTCATCTATGATTTTACCTCCAACATTTTTTCTATAAGGGAACATATAGGCATAAGCCGGAAGTAACTCACATTAGCCAATTGATTTGCGGCTTGTTGAGAAACCGCAAATGTCAAACCTCTACTTTTGAGAAGATTTATTTGGTCTTCATATGTCAATGGGGTCTTTGTATATTTCATAATTGCAAAGCTACGAAATATTTGCGAGAAATCGTGTCTTTTGGTGTGGCTTTATATAGAGGTAATTTTGTGGCAAACACGAAGTGCCATCGCTCGATGTTCCCGAACTTGGCGTTTCTTCCTCTCCGCCCTCCACTCTCCGCAGGTCAAAGACCTTTTTGAGGAGAAGAAACGCAAGGCGTGGAAAGAACTCGATGTTGCCGAGGCTCGCTGCGATTTTGCTCCGAACCGTATGCGTATCACCAATCGCGGAGGTGTGTTTTTCATTACGCTTTGGAAAAAGTCGGTGTACGGTCGTACCCTTACCGACATCAAAGGCGATG
>JBJEDO010000019.1:0-7126 GCA_051872155.1 Candidatus Limisoma sp. | reverse complement strand
CTAAGGTGTTGTCAGTTAGCCCTTGCAGTAGGAAAAGTGTGAATAATGCAGGCTAAATCACATTATTCTTGACTAGGCTTGAGCCAGCGGTCGAACCAACCGAAGAATTCGCGTTGCCACAACAGCGCGTTTTGCGGCTTGAGAATCCAGTGGTTTTCGTCGGGGTAGACAAGCATACGTGTCGGGATGTCGCGAAGTCGTGCAGCGTTGAAGGCTTGCATACCTTGAGATGCGAGGATGCGATAGTCGCGCTCGCCGACGGTAATCATAATCGGTGCAGTCCATCGGTCAACGAAATGGTGGGGCGAATTTGCGAACGAGCGTTGTGCAATTTCGTTAGTCTTATCCCAGAACGGACCGCCGAGGTCCCAATTGGCAAACCACATTTCTTCAGTTTCGAGATATTGTGCTTCCGTATTGAAAATACCTGCGTGAGCGAGCAGCGCGGCAAAGCGATTGTCGTGATTTCCGGCGAGCCAGTAAACAGAGAAACCGCCGTAGCTTGCACCCGTTGCACCGATACGCTTGCTATCGATATAGGGTTTTTCCGTCATATAGTCGACCGCCGAAAGATAGTCTTTCATATTTTGACCGCCATAGTCGCCGGAGATTTGTGCATTCCATTCTGTTCCGAAACCGGGAAGACCGCGACGGTTAGGCGCAATCACGACGTAGCCTTGCGACGCCATCAGTCGGAAGTTCCAACGATAACTCCACATTTGGCTAACTGCTTGTTGCGGTCCGCCTTGGCAGTAGAGAATTGCCGGATATTTTTTCGTTTTGTCGAAGTTCGGCGGCAAAATCACCCAAGTAAGCATTTCTTTGCCGTCGGTTGTGGGAACCATATGTTTTTCGACCGTAACGGAAGCGAGTTGCGAAAGCAATTCTGTGTTGACGTTCGAAAGTTGAGTAGCAGCACTACCAGACTCTACCATGAAAATCTCGTTAGGATAAGTAATGGCATGACGCAATGCTACTACACGACGCTCGTCGACAGGAGCAATCGTGGCATAGTCGCATTCGTTGTCGGCAAAAGTGGTTACTTGATGGCTCTTTACGTCGATAGTGAATATCGGAGTCGAACCTTGGTGGTGTGCAATGAAATAGATGCTTTTTCCGTCGGGATTCCATGCAATGTCGTTTACCGTGTAGTCCCAATCGGCAGTCAAGTCGGTTTTCTGACGCGACTTCATATCCATCACGAAAATTCTGTTTTTGTCCGATTCGTAACCGTCGTGCTCCATCGAAAGCCAAGCGATTTTGTCGCCCTTCGGCGAGAATCCCGGGTTGGTATCGTAGCCGAACATTCCCTCGGTGAGGTTTGTGGTCTCGCGAGTGGCGAGGTCGTAAAGATAGAGGTCGGAATTGGTCGATTCGGCATAATCGCGACCTTCAAGTTTGCGCGACACATAGACAATCGATTTCGAATCGGGAGCCCAAGCGAGCGACTCAACACCGCCAAAAGGCTTCATCGGAGCTTCGTAAGGTTCGCCGTCCATAACGTCGACAATGTTCGACAAGCCGTTGCCATCGAAGTCGGCAACAAACGGATGCGGAATTTCCTTTACCCACTCATCCCAATGCTTATACATCAAATCTTCGACGATATGACAATTCGCTTTATCGAGGTCGGGATAACGGTCTGCAACGGTTTTTCCATATTTTACGCTGCCGATAAACACTACTTTTGTCTCATCGGGCGAGAAGCGGAATCCGCCGATGCCGTTTTCGACGTTCGAAATCTGTTTGCGGTCAGAGCCGTCGGCGTTCATCGTAAACAGTTGTGTTTTACCGTCGGCTGTCGAAATAAACGCGATTTTTGCACCGCCGTTAATCCAAACGGCATTGAATTCCGGCTCTGCCGTTTTGGTAATCTGTATCGGGTTGGCGCCGTCGATATCCATAACCCAAAGTTCTTTGTTTCCCTTATCGGCTTTCAGGCTGATAAATTCAACACAATAAAGAATTTTCTTTTTGTCGGGCGACACCTGCGGCTCGGCAACTCTTCCGAATGCCTCAACGAGCTCGGGTGTAAACTTCCCGTCGACGACTTCGAACGACGGACGAGTAATGATCTGCTCATCGTCGCCGGCTTTCGCCGTACCTACGGCTGACACCATCAAAGCCATAATTGATAGTTGTTTTAAATAGTTCATAATCTGTTATTTTCGTTTATATGTTTTACCAAAAAGTTCGTTTATCAAGTCCGGGCGATGCAAGCGAGTCAGCGAGCGACGAATGTCGTTGATACATTCGGGTTTGTACCAGAAGAAATACTTTCGCTGGCTTTGCTTTTCGTCTGCCGACCGCGCCGTATAGACTTTTTTGAGCGTATACGGATGCACACCGCTATAGTATATCTCCGAAGAAACCGTCATAGGCGTCGGAGTAAAATCTTGCACTTGCTCCAGCCGGAAATTCATCCGCTTGGTGGCAACAGCCAATTCAGCCATATCCGTTTCGTGGCATGCGGGATGCGACGAAATGAAATACGGAATCAACTGCTGACGAAGATTATATTTTTCGTTAATTTCGTTAAATATCTTATCGAATTGCTTAAACAGGTCGAACGACGGCTTACGCATACAATTGAGCACTTCGTCCGAGGTGTGCTCGGGAGCAACTTTAAGTCGACCGGACACATGGTTGACGATGAGTTCTTGAATGTAGCGACGGTTTCGGCGATTGACGGCATCATCGTCGTTTCGAGCCATCGCCAGGTCGTAGCGAACACCACTGCCGATAAACGATTTCTTCACACCCGGCAGTGCGTCGACCGCTTCGTAGATGTCGAGTAAAGCTGTGTGGTCGTTGTTCAGGTTGGAACACGGCTGCGGATGCAAGCACGACGGGCGCACACATTTGCGACACTTCGTCAAATCCTTGCCGTGCATTCGATACATATTGGCTGACGGACCTCCCAAATCGGAAATATAACCCTTAAAGTCAGGCATTGCCGTTATTTGTTTTACTTCTCTGAGAATTGACTCCTTGCTTCGCGAAGCGATAAACTTGCCTTGATGCGCCGAGATGGTGCAGAAAGCACATCCTCCGAAACATCCGCGGTGCATATTCACCGAATGACGAATCATCTCGTATGCCGGGATGGTTTTCCCGTTGTATTTTGGATGCGGCAACCGCGTATAGGGCAAGTCGAACGAAGCGTCGATTTCGCTTTCGGTCATTGGAGGATACATCGGATTGATTTTAACCACTCGATCGCCAAATTGCTGCCAAATGGTTCGCCCGTGCCACTTGTTCGACTCTATCTCGATGTGCTTGAAATTCTCCGCTTGACGCACTTTGTCTTTCAGGCAAACTTCATAGGAATTGAGGATACAATTCGTTTCGTCGGTTTCTGCCGGCATTTCTGCTTTGGGACGAATTATAGCCGTCTGCGGAATGTCGGTTAATTCCTCAATCGATTTTCCGGTGGCAAGGCTGTCGGCTATTTCCACTATCGAGCGCTCTCCCATTCCGTAGACAAGCATATCCGCCCGGCAGTCTATCAGTATAGAAGGGCGCAGACGGTCTTCCCAATAGTCATAATGCGAAAGCCGCCTGAGCGAAGCCTCAATGCCACCTGCCACAACCGGAACGTCGGGAAAAAGCGTCTTCAAAATTTTACTATAGACAATGGTTGGATAGTCGGGACGTGCGCCGTGCCGACCGTTCGGCGTATAAGCATCGTCGGAACGTCGACGACGCGCCGCTGTGTAATGGTTGACCATCGAATCCATAGCACCTGCCGACACGCCGAAAAACAGACGCGGACGTCCGAATTTCTTAAAGTCGCGCAAGTCGTCTTGCCAATTTGGCTGCGGAACGATTGCCACACGATAGCCGTGCGCCTCAAGCACACGTCCTATCACGGCGCATCCCATCGACGGATGGTCGATATAAGCATCGCCCGAAAAAAGGACAACGTCGACATAGTCCCAACCGAGTCGTTCGATTTCTTTCTTCGTTATGGGCAACCAACGTTGGACGTAGTTATTCCTTTCCATTTTGACGCTCTTTAAGTAAATCCATCATCTGAATCATTTCGTCGCGCAGACGAGCTGCCGTAACGAAATCCATCTTGCGAGCGGCTGCTGCCATCTCGTTTTTCGTATTCTCAATCGACCGCGACAACTCGCTATCGGTCATATATTTTATAATCGGGTCGGCGGCAATGTTTGCCTCAACCTTGGTATCGTCGTAAGTATATACAACTTCTTTCTTGGGTGCGGGAGCCGAATCAGGCACTTTCGGTGCACCGATAAGCGTAGGTGCCGCTTTGACAATCGGCTTGGGCGTAATACCGTGTTCGGCGTTGTAGGCAAGCTGAATGGCACGACGTCGATTCGTTTCGTCAATTGTGCGCTGCATAGGCTCGGTGATAACATCGGCATAGAAAATCACTGCGCCGTTGACATTACGCGCCGCACGTCCCGACGATTGCGTCAACGACGTTTGGTCGCGCAAGAATCCCGCCTTGTCGGCATCGAGAATTGCCACCAACGACACTTCCGGCAAGTCAAGTCCCTCGCGCAACAAGTTAATGCCTATGAGCACGTCGATTTCACCGGTACGCAATTGTTCGATAATCTTTACGCGGTCGAGTGTATCGACATCGGAATGGATGTACGCACATTTTACGCCTTTCTTTGTAAAATTGTCGGCAAGCTCTTCAGCCATACGCTTGGTGAACGTCAAAACCAGCACACGCTCATTGCGCTCGGAGCGCACATAGATTTCTTCGAGCAAATGATCGACCTGACCTTCCGAAGGCTGCACCGTTATTTCCGGGTCGAGCAACCCCGTTGGACGTATCAGCTGCTCAACGACAACGCCGCCACAGCGCTCCAGCTCGTAGCGACCGGGCGTTGCACTGACGTAAATTGTCTGATTGGTCAACGCCTCAAATTCGTCGAAACGCAAAGGGCGATTGTCCATTGCCGACGGCAAGCGGAAGCCATAGTCGACAAGATTGCGTTTACGACTGCCATCGCCGCCGCTCATGCCGTTGAGCTGGCGAAGCATCTCGTGACTCTCGTCGATAATCGTAATATAGTCTTTCGGGAAATAGTCGAGCAAGCAGAATGGGCGCATTCCCGGCTCTCGTCCGTCGAAATAGCGCGAATAGTTTTCGATGCCGGAGCAATAGCCCACCTCGCGAATCATCTCCATGTCGTAAGTTACGCGCTCATGCAAGCGATTTGCCTCAACGTCGCGACCTTCCGAACGAAACATCGCTTCCTGGCGCCATAAGTCGTTCTCGATACGCTCGATTGCATCGGCTGCCCTATCTTTATCGGTAACGAAAATGTTTGCCGGGAAAATCTTATACGCATCCAAGCGACTCTCAACCACCAGGTTCTCCGGATTGAGCGCCGAAATCGATTCAATCTCGTCGCCCCAAAAGATGATGCGAATAATAATCTCCTCGTACGCCAAGTAGAGGTCGATAGTGTCGCCCTTCACGCGAAACTGCCCACGCTCGAGAATAGTTTCCGTGCGCGAGTACAGAGAGTCGACGAAACTGCGAAGCAACACGTTGCGCGCAATGCGCTGCCCCACCTTGATTTCAATGATATTCTTATTGAAATCGTCAGGATTGCCCATACCGTAAATACACGACACCGACGACACCACAACGATGTCGCGACGTCCGGAAAGCAACGCAGTGGTCGTTGCCAAACGCATACGGTCAATCTCGTTGTTGACCATAAGGTCTTTTTCGATATACTTGTCGCTCAACGGAATATACGCTTCCGGCTGATAGTAGTCGTAGTACGACACAAAATATTGCACCGAATTGTTCGGGAAAAAGCCCTTAAACTCCGAATAGAGTTGGGCGGCAAGCGTCTTGTTGTGCGACAAAATCAGCGTCGGGCGTTTCATACGAGCAATCACGTTTGCCATCGTAAACGTCTTGCCCGAGCCTGTTACGCCCAGCAACGTCTGATAGCGCTCACCCGCATCAATGCCGCGACATAGTTCATCGATGGCTTGCGGTTGGTCGCCCGTCGGACTGAATTTTGATTGTAGTTCGAAATCCATTTATTCCGGTAACTTTATATTCTCGCGATTAAGCAAAATCACTTCCTTCTTATTCTTGTCGAGAAGCGAATAAACGCTATCCGATTTCTTATCGATATACTCAACTTCTTCGAGAGCAATCAACAACTCGCGACGGAGCGACATATCCACGTCGCCGCACGCCTTGTTCGATGCCGTTAAGCCTTGAAACTGAATGAACCAATCCTTGTTTCGGTCCAGACCAATATCACCATTAATAATGTTACAACCGACCGAACCATGCAGGTGCGCCTCAGGGATGTCAATCACCAACTGCACCTTGTCGGCATCAATAGCTTCACCGTGAATCGACTTAACTCTCCAAACCCCCGACAATACGTCAGCCTTATGACGCTTAGTGTGAAGAACCACCTTACCCGACTTATCTTTGATGTCGAGAATTTCGAGTCCGAGACGATTATCCTTATAAATCTCGTACGACGCCGCACGATTGAGCGCATTCATAATACTCGACTCATCGCGAATCGCATCACATCGACGCTGAGAGATTATCGTATTGCTAAAGGCAATTTTTCCGCCCTCAGCCTTATAGTCGCTGTTGATATAGTTGCAACCCGTATAGCCATAAAGCCTGTTGTCGTGACGACTGAAAAACAGATAAGCACGTTCGTCAAGAGTATTAATCTCCTTTCCCGACGCTTTAATGACAATCCATTCTCCACGAACATTTTGACTCCCGACAGCGACGCGTACCGGCTCAACAGATTCGACCGGAGCAGGTTCGCTTTCCGTGACGGTTTTTACCTTTTTACGCGGCGACGCATCCGCCACGCCGTGCGACAGAACGCACAACGCCAACACTGATATATAATAAATGCTACGATGTTTCATTTTCCAAATCAATTATCCATTACGCATTTCGGCAACCGAAAAAGCCGAATAGCTATATTTTTACAAAGATAGTGCAAATCGAGAGCAAAAGCAAATCAAAACTTGTTTTGAAATTTGATTTTGCCGAGATGCAGCCTATCTTGCGCGTAGCGAAAGTAGTGCAAATCGAGAGCAAAAGCAAATCAAAACTTGTTTTGAAATTTGATTTTGC
>JBJEDO010000018.1:0-7139 GCA_051872155.1 Candidatus Limisoma sp. | reverse complement strand
GAACATTTTCATTTACTTTGGCGACTTCTAAATTGTCATGAGGGTTTCATTTTTATTTTAAAGAATAAAGCATAAAGCACCGGCATGAATATTAGCGTGGCAACCGATGAGAATAGCAATCCGCCCATAATCGTTGCAGCCATCGACCCGAACATCGAATCGGTTAGCAGTGGTATCATGCCGAGAATCGTGGTGAGCGAAGCCATCATAACCGGGCGCATACGGCTTTCCGAACTTTTCAACAATGCTTCTGTCGGGTCGGTGCCGCTCGCCAATTGTATGTTGATTTCGTCCATCAGAACTATGCAGTTCTTTATCAGCATCCCGACAAGACCCAGCGCACCGACGATTGCGCAGAAGGTAAATGATTGCCGGGTAATGAGCATTGCCGATACGATTCCTATTGCCAACAGCGGTATGCAGCAGATTATGATTATCGGCTTGCGATAGTCTTTGAAAAGCATAATGAGAATCGCAATCATAAGCACAATGCCCAGTGGCACGTTTTCAAACAGGTAGTGCATCGTTTGCGTGCTTGCGTCTTTTTCGCCCATCCATTTGAGTCCATATCCGTCGGGTAGCGGTATCTGCTCAATCTTTTCGGCAATAATAGTTCTTGCTTTTTCGGTTTCGTAGCCCGGTGCGGGAGAGCACATCACCGTCTGCGAGCGTTGACCGTTGTATCGCGGCACTACGGGTGGCTCCCAGCGCACTTTTATGCCGTTGCTTACTTGATTGAGTGGTGTCGTTTGGTTGATGGTTTCGATAATTTCATCCAAGTCGACAGTGCCTGTGCGAACCGCCATAATAGCATCTTTGTTGAGAACGCCGTTTAGGTTGGGTAGCGTCGAAAATACCGGTACGCTTTCCAGATTGTCCAACTTCCCGCCGTCGGGTTCAACACACTTCAGATAGATGGTGTTTTTATGAATTCCTTCATAGAAATATCCGATGGGTATGCCGCCAGCTGCCGTAAGAACCGACGTTGCAATGTCTTTGCGCGAAAGCGATGACCGACGTGCCGAGGTCTGGTTGTAGTCAATGTCGAGTACGGGTATTGCCGGCTCACGGTCGGTCGTTGTCATTATCACTTCCGGTGCGTTGTCCATTATTGCGCGCGCCGAGTCGGCGAGTTGTTGTAGTACTGCAGGGTCGGGTCCTGTAAAGAGCGCTTCTATCGGGTATTTCTTATACATAATGTTATAGCGCTTCAACTTGATGTAGGCATCCGGATAGAGCGCTTGCAGTTCTTGTTGAAGGCTGTCGATATGCGCTTCGAGCGACTTTGCCGACTCGAAGTTGATAATCAATTCGCCATACGAAAGCGATGGCGTGGCGATGCTTCGCACAAGGTTATAGCGCGCCGGAGTGGCTCCGACCGACGTAGTTACGTCGCCGATATAGGGCAGTTTCTGAAGACGATGGCGGATGGCTTCAAGGTCGGCGGCTACTTTGTCGGAATTCGTCCCTTCCGGCAATTTGTATTCCATATAGAGTTGGTCGTACTCCATGTCGGGGAAGAACCCGTGGCGCATAAATCGGTAGCCGTAACTGCTAAGTGCGACCAAAATCAATGCAATGACGATTGTTGCAACACGATGGCGCAGGCAGAATGTCAGGCTTTTGCGCAACCATCGATAGGCTATGCCGTCGCTCGTTTTTGCGTCGGCTGCTTTGTGCGTCTTTATCCAATTGTCTGCCATCAACGGCACATGAACAAGTGCCAAAACCCAACTCAGCATAAGCGAAACGGCGAGCACGATGAACAGGTCGCGAACATACACGCCTGCCGTGTCGGGCGAAAGAAATACCGGCAAAAACGCAAGAATAGCTATCAGCGTAGCGCCAAGCAGCGGCATTGCCGTCTTTTTGCCGATGCGCGTCAGTGCTTCTCGGCGCGGCAAGCCTCGATTGAGGTCAACCAAGATGCCGTCGACTATCACAATCGCATTATCGACAAGCATACCCATCGCCAAGATGAATGAAGCGAGCGACACGCGTTGCATCGACCCGTCGGCAAAGCCCAATATCAAGAAACTGCCAATGACAATGATTACCAAACTTATTCCAATAATCACGCCGCTACGCCAGCCCATAACAAGCATTAGAATGGCAACGACAATAACTACCGATTCAATCAAGTTGGTGAAAAATGTCGACAGCGCATCGATGACGCGTTCCGGCTGATAGAACACTTTGTGGTATTCCACACCGGCACTGAAATGCTCCGATTTGAGTTCCTCCAATCGTTGTTCGACCAATTTGCCGACTTTGACTATGTCCGACCCCGACGAGGCGGCTACGGCAATGCCAAGCGCAGGTTCATCGTTGTACTTCAGAGAATTGCGTACCGGCTCGGCATAGCCATCTTCGATAATTGCAATGTCCGACATACGAAGTTGATCGTCTTCATGACCTTGTATAATCATTTGCCTGATTTGCTCAACTTGCTTGAACTTGTCGGTTACGGTCACTCGTACGCGTTTCGGTCCGTTGTCGTAGTAGCCCGTGTAGTAAATGCCGTTTTGACCGTTGAGCGTTGAAAGAATCTCCGCAGGCGATACACCCAAAGTTGCCATCCGTTCCGGCAGCATTTCGATGTTGATACATTCTTCGCGCTCGCCGTATATCAATACGCGAGCAACACCGTCGATGTTTGTCAACTCTCGTTGAATCTGGCGCGCGTAGTCGGAAAGTTTTCGCTCGTCGACACCGTCGCCGGTCAGCGCGTAGAACATTCCGTAAACCAATCCGAAATCGTCTTGCACCGTTACCGAAGTGCCGTCGGGCAACTTCGCTTCGGCATCCGACACCTTTCGCCGAAGCATGTCCCAACATTGTTCAATTTCGTCGTCGGGCACCGTACGCTTCATCTCGACTTGGAGAATCGCCATGTCGTTGTACGACCAGCTGCTGATATTGTCCACCTCGCCGATTGTGCGGATGTTTTTCTCCAGCGCCTCCGTAACCTCCATCTCCATTTCGTGTGCCGAAGCACCCGGGCGTATGGCTACAACCATCGCCATCTTTACCTTGATTTCAGGGTCTTCGAGTTTGCTCATTCGGTATGCCGAAAACAGACCACCGACGAGTAGCACGGCAAGTAAAAAGTAGACCAACTTTTTATTGTCGAAAGCCCATTTGCCTAAGTCAATCATAACAATCCTCCCACGTTGGTTTCGCTTATCGGTGCAAGACGTTCAACGATTTGTCCGTCAGAGAGTTTGTGAACCCCCGACGTGACAATCTCGTCGCCTGCTTTAAGTCCTGATTTGATGACGGCATTCCCTTTTGTGTCAAGCCGTTCGACATCGATTTGTTGACGACGTAAAGAGCCGTTCGTCGCATTGAAAATCCAAACAAAACTATTGCCTTTATCCTCGAAAATCGCTGACGTCGGTATCTCGATGCTGTTGCTGACAGTAACGTCAGCTTGCGAAAGATGCACCATTGCATTCATCCCCGGCGAGAGTCGATTCGACAAACCGTTAGGGACGGCGAGTCGCACCGTGTAAAGTTGGTTGGCATTCGCCGCCGGAGAGATACTTATCAGTTTTAAATCGACGGTTTTCTCATCCAAGAAATCAAACGACGTGGTGAACGACGTGAAATTGCTTCGATTGACGTACGTCGATGCAGGAATATTGATTTCTATCTCAAGACTGTTGTCGGTAATTATCGACACAACCGGCATCCCCGCACCTAAAACCGTTGCAGGGTCGTAGAAGCGCTTCTTGACAGTGCCGCTGAAAGGCGCATAAATTCGCGTGTCTGCCAACTGATCTTTGGCATATTTATATTTTGCGGAGATTTGCTGCAAACCATAGCGCGCTTTGTCGTAGTCGCCGGCAGTTGCTACACTGTCGTTGTAAAGCGCAATGACACGTTCGGCTTCCGACTTGATTTTATAGTATTCCGCCTCGGTAGCAGCGAGTTGCGTTTGATAGTCGGTCGGGTCGAGCTCAGCAACTATTTGCCCTTTCCTGACCTTGTCGCCCTCGTCTACATAGACGCGAGCAAGCGTTCCGCTAACTTTGAACGCCATATTAACTTCCTCCGAGGCTTTCACTTTTCCCGGAAAGTCGGCAGTTGTTGCCGACGCATCGCTTCCCACCGTGAATGTCTCAACCTTAACAAGTCTTGACTCCTTTACTTCTTTTCGGCACGACTGCATTGCCAACGCCAAAATGATTGTTGCACAAATTGTTAGAAAAATTCGTTTCATAATATAGCTGTTTCTCTTCTAATTTATCACAAAATTATCATTATTTGACGATTATACATATATAAAAAATTATCGATTATTGTACTATTTGTTCTTTTTTTTGAAATTTAATACCTCAAAAATTTGTGTAATTGATAACAATTAGTTTCATTTGCATCGAATTAAGTCAAAATATATGATAGAAGACCCAAAAATCGAATTGTTTGACGTCAACGGGGAAAACGCACAAGCACAAAATATGTTGATTTGTCTTGAACGTAACGGCTTCCTTCTTTGCCGTCGTGGCTCGATTGCTTTGAAGATTGATGATAAAACGTACACGGTAAAAGCCGGCGACCTATATATTTATACTGCTTTCTCTCAGACACACGTAGAAAGTTTTAGCGACGACTTGGAAGGTGTGGCTGGTACTGCCGATTTCGACTTCGTGCTTTCCTCGCTTGAGTCAATTTCCAACACCCAAAGCCACGTCTATATCCGATTCCATCCGTGCGTGACACTTTCGCCCGAGCAGTACAACCGTATCGAGAAACTGTTGGTGTCCATTCGCCTGCGCAAAGACATAAAAAGCCCGCTGAGCGTCTCGATAGTATCGGCACTGGTAACGGCATTTTGCTATGAGGTCGTCGATGCGTTCATCACAAATACACCCGTGCCTCTAATACAGCAAACCCGTAAAGACAAAATTTTTCAGAAATTTTTAATAGCACTCTATCAGCATTATTCCTTGCATCGCGATGTCAAATATTATGCAGACTTGTTGAACCTCACGCCGCGCTATTTCTCCACCTTGATACGGCAAGTGTCCGGACGCACACCCATCGATTGGATTTCGCTATTTGTCATCATCGAAGCCAAACGGTTGTTGTCGAATCCAAACATCAGTATCAAAGAAGTAGCCAATCGGCTCAACTTCTCCGAGCAGTCATTCTTCGGTCGCTACTTCAAGCAATACACCGGCTACTCCCCCTCCGACTACAAATCGCAAACAATCTCCAAAAACGAGTAATAGAGTTCTCTAGCCTGCATTATTCACACTGTTCCGTTCCGAAAGGGCTAACCGGCATGCATTAGCGTGAGACTGGTGATGACGATGCAGAATGTAGTAAATCCTACCTTTAAAGAGGAAGAGCGAGCATTGCGCTAAGGTGTTGTCAGTTAGTCCTTGCAGTATGAATGGTATAAATAATGCAGGCTAGCATTTAGAAGCCCTGCGGGGTGGGGGATTACACTTCTTCGAGGGTCCAGCCGAGTTGTTCGGTGACGTGTTTTTGGAATGATGCGAAGTTGTCGCCCCATTCGTTGCTTACGGCAAACCGCACACCATCGGCAGCGGTGAGTATTTCTTCGGGTTCGAGAAACCAGCGGTCTTCTTCTGTCCGATTTTGACGCTTACGGCGTTCGATTTCGTTGAGCGACCTTACTACGCCATAACTGCCTTGCAGTTCGCGTGGAAAGAAGTCGCACACGTCCTTAAAAGTAGCACTTGACATTTGAGCGAGGAATTGTCGCACTGTGTTAAGCACAGAGCGGTTTTTGCAAAAAGCGATACCGCCATTAAGCGAGTACATCGCTCTTTTGCCTTTTTGCTTTGTCGGCTTGTCGACCGTCGCTGTGCCGTTTTCGTCGTCCAACTCTATTTCGAGCGGTATGTTGAGCATCTTGCCAACTCGCTTGATGCACCTTATTTTGCGATTGTTCGAAAGGTTGATGTAAATCCACCAGCCGTCGACATAACGCTGCCACTTGTGCCCGTCTTCGGTGACGCGTTGTTTTGTGCTAATGAGGGTATAGCCTTTGAACGATTCGTCATAATTCGAGGCGCGTTCCAATCCCATATATTTGAAAGCCTCTATCATAGTTTTTATTGCGCTACGTTCTTTTATTACCTTGCCGTCGGCGAAGTGTACGGAAAAGCCGATGCTTTTGGAGCGGTGAATTTTTGAAGAGTCATCGTCGCCATCTTCATCATCGTCTTCGTCGTCATCATCAACTTCCTCTTCGACATCATCGTCGTCCGTCACTTCTTTCACCACGTCGAAACTGTCGATTGTCGATGCATCGGTTGCAATGGCGATGCGCGAGAGCGCGCAGTTGTCGTATTCCATGGCAATGACCAGCTTGCCGTCGACGCCGCACTGCGGCAACGTCTTCATCGCCAAGTCTTCAATAATCGGCAACAGCTCCAATTGCAGCATTTCTTTTTCAGCCTCTGCAATCTGAGCGTCGAGAGCGGCAGGCACCTTGCTGCCAAATTCCAAGAATGTGTCACGTTTTTGGTATAACTGTTCTAACTTATTCATAGTTATCTTGTTCATAATATCGGTTATGGCAACTTTATCCTATCTTAAATAGAATAATCTTGTCTGAGTTTTCAAAATTACTAAATTTTTATTAAAAAGCAAAATTTAAAATGACTTACGGATACATTAGAGTCAGTTCTGACAAGCAAACCGTCGAGAACCAACGCTTTGAGATTAACAAATTCTGTGAACGAGAGAAACTTTGTGTTGATGATTGGATTGAAGAAACAATCAGCGGAACAAAGAACTATGACAAACGACAATTAGGTCGTTTGCTGAAAAAAGTAAACAAAGATGACGTGATAATTTGTTCGGAGCTTTCACGTCTTGGTCGAAGTCTATTTATGATTATGGAAATCTTAAACATTTGTATGACCAAAGAAGCAAAAGTGTGGACCATTAAAGACAACTATCGCCTCGGCGACGATATTCAAAGTAAAGTCCTTGCTTTTGCATTCGGTTTATCCGCTGAAATCGAAAGAAATCTTATTTCTCAACGTACAAAAGAAGCACTGGCAAGAAAACGTGCAGAAGGAGTTGTGCTTGGCAGACCCAAAGGTCGTAGGAGTTCACCGGACAAGTATAAACTAAGCGGCAAAGAAATTCTTATA
>JBJEDO010000017.1:0-7194 GCA_051872155.1 Candidatus Limisoma sp. | reverse complement strand
GAGGCGCGAATGAAGATGACCGCAGAGGAGCGACGCAACAGCCTGGCATCCGACACCGAGGACGTAGCTCGCGAAGACCAGATATTCATCTTCGACAGCCTTGGTGAGCAAGGGTCTTACAAAGAGTTGATACCGATGGAAGAGGTAGCGACACCGGGAACGAAGAAGTCGGCAACGCAGCGGCAAGCCGAGCAAATGCAGACCTATCGCAACACAGCGGAGCAAGCTGCCAAGTCGGTAGGCGAAGAGGTTACCGTCGTCGAAAAGGTCGAAGACATCGTCGACGACGACCCGAAGGTGCAGCTGAAAAAGCGCGGCGCAAAAGGTTGGTACGACCCGGAAACAGGCAAAGTCGTTGTTAACCTATCGGCGCACTACTTCAATAGACTACAGTTACGACCTTATCCGCACCTAAAGGAGCGTACATCCTTCAAGCGGGTAAGGTCTACAAAACGTGCCCTAAGCTCGCTTTTTGTAGGTCAAAGCAGCGGCTGTGAAAATTATAGCTGCAAACGCTGTCAGCGCCATATATTGCGGCAAAAGTTCTGCTATCGGAGTCCCTTTCAAGTAGATGGAGCGCATAATTTCTATAAAGTAGCGCGGAGGAATGGCGTAAGTGATATACTGCGCCCACTGCGGCATCGAACGAATTGGCGTAAACAATCCGCTCATCAGTTGGAAAATAATAATGAACGCAAACATCAAAAATATGCTTTGAAGCATCGAAGCCGATTGGTTTGCTATCCATACTCCGAGTCCCGACATTACCAAACTGAAGAGAATCGTGGCAAGATATATGCCAAAAATATTGCCGACGGGAGCAAGCCCGTAGACGAAGTAGCCGATAATCATACCAACTGTCACAACAATCAAGCCAACGATCCAGAAAGGTATAAGTTTCGACAGTACGAAGGTTGTTTTGCTCACAGGCGTGACATTTATTGCCTCTATCGTTCCCGACTCCTTCTCGCTCACCAAGTTCAGCGTGGGTATAAAACCGCAAATGATTATGATTAGCACCACCATTAGTGCCGGAATCATATAGTTGCGGAAATTCAACGTCGGGTTGTAGCGATTGATGACGTTTACCCTTCCCGCCGACAGTTTTCGACCGTTTGCCGCAGCCCACCGACTAAGTGTCGACATTGCCGACTGAGAAACATATTGAAGTCCGAGCGACCCTTTTGTCGCATTTACGCCATTGGCTTCGACACTTAAGCAGGGACCTCCTTTTCCTACGCTTTTCTCATAATCGTAGGGGATAGTCACAATGACGTCGGCTTGCCCATTTTCGATGAGATTCATCGCTTCGTTATGGGTCGTGCAATTGCCGACAATCGACAGCATTCCGCTTGCATCAATGTCGGAAACGATTCTCCGCGACAAAATGCTGTGGTCGTTGTCGACGGCAACAACTGCCACATTGCTCACGTCGAGCACAGCCACTAACGGCACTACCAACATCACCATTATCGGCATCACCAAGATTATCTTAGGGATTATTGGATTGCGCTTCATCTGCGTGACTTCTTTGCGAAGCAGAGCTTTTAGTATACGGAAATTCATAGCTGTTCATTATTTTGTGACGTTAAACTTCTTGATGGCAATTGCGAGAATTACGACGGTCAACGATGTCAATATGGCGAGTTCTTTTAGCACACATTCCAAGCCCAATTGTTGTATCATCAATTTGCGCATTGCTTCTATGTACCACCGAGCCGGTATAATGCCGGAAATCCACTGCAGCACGGTCGGCATATTGTCTACGGGAAAAATCATGCCCGACAGCATAATGACAGGAAGCATAAAAGCAACGGCTGAGACTATCATTGCCGTAATCTGTTTCTTGACAATTGACGACACCAACAGACCTATCGACAGCGACATTATAATGTAGATTAGTGATGTTATAACGACGCTGAGCACGCCCGTTGTGGGAAGACCAAGAACGGTATAAGCCATCGTGAGCATTATTGCTAAAATTACGCACGACAGAACGAAGTAGGGCACAAGTTTGCACACGATAATCATCGACGGTTTTAGTGGCGAAACCAAAAGTAGATTCATCGTCCCGGTTTCTTTTTCGCGCACAATCGATACCGATGTCATTATGGCGCAAATGAGTATGAAAATCATACCCATAATGCCCGGAACGAAATTGTATGCGCTCTTCAGTTGCGGATTGTAGAGTGTGTAAGAAGAGATTCCGTTGCTCGCCCCGGTGCCCGCAATCACGTTTTGAACGTAAGCCGCAGATGCTTGAGCAACGACTGTATTGGAGGCGTCAACGACGATTTGTGATTTGAGTATTCCGGCATCGGTTGAGAAATAGATAGCCGCATCTGCATCGCCGCGGCGCAGAATTGATTCCACTTCGTTATGGTTGACAATGCCTAGAAACGTAAAATAGTCGTTTGCCGATAATCGGGCTATAATGTTGCGAGTGTCGTCGGTATGATTGTCGACAACGGCAACAACACGCACGTCGTTGACTTCGGTCGAAATGGCAAATCCGAACAGCAGCAACAGCACAAGCGGCATAAACAGGGCAATCAAGACTGTGCGCTTGTCGCGTACGATGTGCAGCGTTTCTTTCTTTATTAATGTCAAAAATGTTGTCATTCGCTTAGTCTCCTCTTTGTGCATCTTTTGCCACAATACGAAAGACATCATCGATGGTGGCGGCGTTATATTTCTGTTTTAATTGGATAGGGGAGTCGAGTGCGCTTATCTTACCGTCGACCATGATGGATATGCGATTGCAATACTCGGCTTCGTCAAGGTAGTGTGTTGTAACAAAAACGGTCATGCCTTCGGATGCGGCTTGGTAGATCAACTCCCAAAACCGTCGTCGCGTAATCGGGTCAACGCCGCCGGTCGGCTCGTCAAGAAACACAACGTCGGGACGATGAATCGTTGCTGTGACAAAGGCAACCTTTTGTTTCCATCCGATTGGAATTTCGCGCACGAGCGTATCTGCCATATTGCCCATCTCAAGGCGTTCGAACATCGTTGCCGCTCGCTCTTGTGTTTCGGCTTTACTTAGTCCGTAAATCGTTGAAAACAGACGGATATTCTGTTCTACTGTAAGGTCTTCATAAAGCGAAAACTTCTGACTCATATATCCGATTTTGTGCTTGATTTTCTCGGCTTGTGTGGCGATGTCGAATCCGGCGACCGTGCCGTGCCCGGCAGTGGGCGCACTCAGCCCGCACAGCATACGCATTGCCGTCGTTTTCCCGGCACCATTGGCTCCGAGAAAGCCGAAAATCTCGCCTTTGGCAACGCTGAATGTTATATGGTCAACTGCCGTAAAATTGCCAAATTTCTTGGTTAATTCGTGTACATCTATGACCGATTCGATATTATTCATCTCGCGTTAATTTTATAAATAAATCTTCAATATCTCCGCAAATCGGATTGATGGCAACGTCTTCTAATCCGTTATTGATAAGTCGCCGCTTAACCTCGTCGGCATCAAATCGCTCGGAACCGACAACATGTAGCGTTGCACCGAACGTATAGCAATTTACAACCTCAGGCGTAGAGCGCAGTTGTAGAAGTAGTTTAAACATATTGTCGGCTGTTGCGCTATACATATTCTCAGCCACCTTTCTTGTTAAGTTGTAGGGCGTGTCGACGGCAAGAATGCGTCCGGCATTAATCATCGCTATTCTATCGCAGCGAGATGCTTCGTCCATATATGAGGTGGAGACCAAAATGGTGATGCCTTTCTGCTTCAGTTCGGCAAGTAAATCCCAAAATTCACTTCGCGACACTGCATCAACGCCTGTGGTCGGTTCGTCGAGCAACAACACTTTCGGCTCGTGTATCAAAGCGCAGCATAAGGCTAATTTCTGCTTCATACCGCCGGAGAGTGCACCGGCTTTACGATTGGGGAAGCGTTTAAGTTGCCGATAGACGGATGCTATCTGACTTTCGGCGGCTTCGGGTGTTTTGCCGAAAATGGCAGCAAATAGTTGGAGGTTTTCGCTCACCGTCAGGTCGGGATAAAGCGAAAATCGTTCAGGCATATAGCCAATAAGTGTTCTGATGGTTTTGCTATGCTGTACAGTGTCGTAACCGAGCACTTCAGCGCTGCCCGTGTCGGGACGAATTAGGGTGGCGAGTATTTTATATATAGTGCTTTTTCCTGCGCCATCCGGTCCGATGATGCCGAACATCTCGCCACGCTCGACGCTGATGCTGACGTCCGACAGTGCTGCAAGTCGACCGTAACGCTTACTTATATTCTTTATTTCTACCGCTCGATTCATAAGCGCACTTCACCGTATTGTCCCAATTTGAGTCTGCCATCGTTTACCACTTGTACCTTCGCGGCGTAAACCAAATTTGCACGAGTGTCTTTTGTTTGTATGGATTTTGGGGTAAATTCACTTTCCTGCGAAATCCAGGTGATGCGACCGCGGTATTCATATTGCTTGTCGGCACCGAAGTCGGCAATGACCGTAACCTCTTGTCCGAGTTTGATATCGGCGAGCTGTGAGGCTGTGAAATAGCAACGAAGATAAATGCCGGAAAGGTCGGCAATTTTGCAAATCGGAGTGCCGGGAGCCGCATATTCGCCTTGCTCCGCATATTTTGTTATGACTGTTCCTGTAATAGGAGAGTTGATTGTGCTTTTTACGATTTGTTCTTCGATTTGCTCACGCTGATAGATGAGAGCTTTTGCATTCTCGGAAATCGAGCTTCGATTTTTGCCCAACGATGACAAAAGCGCATCTAACTGACCTTGAAGGGATGCCAAATAAGCTTTTGCGTCGTCGACTTGCTTGCGTGTTGTAGCCCCATCGGCAAGTAGTCGGTTGAGCCGCTCACATTCGTTGCGTTGATGCTCGATTTGAACGCGCAGCGACGATGCTTGCGCCGTGATGTCGGGAGAGGTGGATTCGGAAGACTGTCGTTGGCTGTCGATTTGCTTACGTTGAAGAACGAGTAGGGTTGTATCGACGGTTGCAATATGTGCACCGAGGCATATCGTGTCGCCTTCGTTTGCTGTGAGCGAAATAATCTTGCCGGCGGTTTCTGCCGAAACGGTCACTGTTGTGGCTTCAAATATGCCTGTTGCATCGTATTCCACAGCATTGTTGCAAGCGGTGAGAGCGAGCGCGAATCCGGATAATAATAAAGTATGTTTCATCGGTTTAATGTGTATTTGAGTTTATAAATTTCTTGTAGATATTCGATTTTGTGGAGTTGTTTGGTAAGTTCGGCAATATTCTCGTCGGCTATTTTGCTCAGCAGGTCGGCTGAATCGATAATGCCGTTATCCAATTGCGACTCGGCAGCGCGACGGATGTTGCCACGCAATTCCACGATTCGGTTGTCGGTAACCATAACCTTTTTCAATCCGTCGATTGCAGCCATCTGCGAGGCGGTTTGCTGAGAGCTGTTGAACAGAAATGTTTCTCGTTGGGCGGCAATACTTTCGTTGGCAATCGTATTGCGACGAGAAAGGTTTCTCTTGTTGTAGAAAGAATCGATATTCCAAGCAATTTTTACACCTGCCATGATGTTGAACGACCAATCACGGTTGAGCATACTCTTGAAGTAGTCGTAACCCGGATAGCCATAATACGATTGCGCAAAGAATCCGATAGTTGGTACCAATGATTTATCGCTGAGCTTGAGTTGCAGGTTGTTCGACTTTATATTGCTATCGAACAGGCGAAGCTCGGGGCGATTCGATTCCGCCGTGTCGGGGAGTTGCGCGGATGGCATTTCCAAAGGTTCGCTGATGGTTTCGCCGACGAAAAGTTCCAACATTCTGCGCAGACCGTCGGCGGTGCTATCGGCGTTGTCGATGTTTTGGTCGATAGAAAGAATTTGAGCTTCGAGCATATCGGCATCACTTTGAGTGGCAGTTCCGTTTGCAAGCATCGACCGAACCTTCTTCAGGTTATTTTCGACAACGGTGCGAGTAATCCGGTTTTGGCGGATTTGCTCGTCGGTAAGCAGAATGGCAAAGAAGAGATTTTCCACACGTTGACGCACTTCATACAGCTCGACGTCGAGCGATGTGCGTTGCACGTCGGATAGGCTTTTCGTCAACTCTCTCTGCGTTTTTGCTTTGCCGCCGTCCCAAATCGTTTGGTTTAAGTCAATGCCAACTTTGTACTGCACTTTACCAAGTCCGCGGATGCCGCCGCCCAATTCGTCGAGCATCGCACGCAGTTGCGCCGGCAATTCCGCCACCTTGTTCTGCGCCGTAGCTTGTCCGTAGGCGGAAATGCGAGGAAACCACAGCTTGTTGATGTCGCTCAGGTCGACGTTGCACTGCGCATCAAGCAACGAATATTGTTTGATAGTCGGGTAGTTCGATTGCGCCTTTTCTACACATTCTTCTATTGTTACGGCGCTCGTTGTAAATGCCGTAAAACATGTTACGAGAATCAAAAACGGATGTTTCATCGTTGTTGCGGTGTTAGTTTGCGTAATATCATTTGGTAATTTTCTTGTTTTCGTTTAGCGATATTTTCGGGGGCGAAAACATCGTAGTCCCCGAAAACAGCGTCAATCAATGGTGCTCCAACAAATGGGAAAATGTTGAGCGAAATGATGTCGAGAATCAAATCTTTTACGTCGATTTGCCTGATTTCTCCCTTTTCGGCAGCGTTGTCGAGTTGTCGTTGAAAGTCTGACATTATCAGCGGAGCATACGACAATACTTTCGATTTTAAAGATTCCATCAATTCCTCGTTCGAAAACACTTCTACTACAAGAAATCTTGGCAAATCAGGATTTGCCGCCACGAAATCGAGATGTTGCTCAATGAAGATGCGTATCTTTTCTTTTACGGAAAACTTGTCGATAGTCAACGGCTGAAGGAATGCATTCTTGAGCAACTCGATTTTTTCAGTGATTATTCTGTCGAACAATTTTTCTTTTGTCCTGAAATAATAGTGTAGCATAGCATGGGTCACCCCTGCCGCCTCGGCAATAGAAGTGGTTCTTGCGCCGGCATAGCCCTTTGTCATAAACTCATGCTCCGCTGCTTTAAGTATTTTTGTTTCAGTGTCTTGGGTCTTCATCTGATGTGAATTTTACGTTATTAACAAGTTTGACTAACAATTTTGTTAGCAAATGTATTCTGAAAAATTGAATCTCACAAGAAAATGGGAATAAAATTTGAAATTTTTTCAAAATATTTTGGGACTATAAAAATATGTTGTA
>JBJEDO010000016.1:0-7208 GCA_051872155.1 Candidatus Limisoma sp. | reverse complement strand
ACAAATAGTATTAACTTTGTGTAAAGTAACAAAAAATGAATAGGATTATAGTAACAATAGTGGGCATGGTGCTTGCTGTTGGCGTGTGGGGGCAGGAAGTTAGTGTCAAGCCGTTTGAGCTTGAGTTTGGTGCGGGAATGAGCGTGCCTTTGGAGTCGTATCACAGCGGAACGATAAAGCCGGGCGGGATGTTTGAGGTCGGCTTGCGATATAATTTCGACGAAAAACCATGGGATTGCGGCGTCTTTCTGATGCTCGACTGTGCGCGACGTGACTTCGACCACAGCCCGGATTTTAACAACTATCAAAACAATCGCACTGCGGCTTTCGGCATCTCCGGCGGCTATAATTTCTTGCAAGGTGCAACGGTCAATCCGTATGTTTCCGCGGGTTTGGGTGTGGCAAAGTGTGAGGCTGTGGGCAATCGCGTGTACTACACGAACTCGACATTGCCGATGGCGATGGTCAAAGGCGGCGTTGAGTTGTGGCAATGGGTGCGCATCGGCGGCTATCTGAAGTTTGCGCGCCGCGGGTATAACAGTTTCGGCTTGACGGTGAGTCTGGTCATCAATGCCGGCAAGCGTGAGTAGCGAAAGTCTGCAATTCCGGCGTTTCGTACATCGTAGACGGTATTTCGTACACTGCTCGGCAATTTGCTTTGCCGGGCTATTTTTTATCGCCATATTTGCGGAAAGATTAAGAGCCTGTTTCATAAGAAAAGTTAATTAATGAGGCTGTCAGTCGTTAAGCACGGACAAAGATGCCAATGAATGGCAGAGCAGGCTAAAGAATATTAAAGAAACAAAATAGAAAATGACAAATATAAAAAACATAAATAACACTAAAGCATCGCAGATTTTAACTTTTCTTATGAAACAGGCTCTTACGATAGAAATGAAACAACTGATTCTGATTTTTCTTCTTGTCGCAGTTTGCTCATGCCGGTCGGGTGGCGACAGGGAATTCGCCCACGAGGAGTGTAACGGCGTGTATTATTGGAAAACCGTTTTCGACCTTGACACCGCCGACTATGCGTTTTTGCTTGGGCATAATGTCGGCCGCATTTATCTGCGAATGTTCGACGTAACGGCGGAGAACAACAACGCCGGAACATTCAACGCCGTTGTGCCTAATGCGTCGATGCGCATACCCGACGACTGTCGAGGTATAGTGGATTATCTCTCGGCAAAACAGCAAATGGTACCGGTTGTCTACGTCACCCAAGAGGCTATTGAAGCGACGGCAGGTCAGGAAGGCACGTTGGCAAGCCTGATTGTCGAGCGCGTTCGACGAATGTGCAGCTATAATGAATTTGTCAATGTCGAAGGGCTTCAGCTCGACTGCGACTGGACTAAGACGACCGAGAAATCGTTTTTTGCGCTTTGCGACTCCGCTCGCGTGCAGATTGCGCTGCGCCATCTGCAGTGGTCGCTGAGTTCGACCATTCGCTTGCATCAACTTTCGCGGAAGGCGCCGCCTGTCGACTATGGCGTGCTGATGGTGTACAACACCGGCAATTTCAGCGACCCGGACGCACAAAACTCCATTATCAACATCGACGATGTTTTGCCGTATCTGAGTCGGCTTGACGACTACCCGTTGCATCTCGACGTGGCTTATCCCACCTATTCGTGGCAACTGCTGTTTCGTGATGACAGACGGTTCATCGGGTTGCTCAACGGAGTGAACGTCGACGACACCGCGCACTTTGTTGCTAAGGGCAAGAATGTACATAGAGCAATTTGCGACGTGATATATAACGATAAGGTAATTAGCAAGGGCGACTTCATTCGCACCGAAACATCGACTTTCGACGAAGTAATCGCCGTCAAAGATGCCATCGAGCGTCGCCTCGCCGGCCGCCCGCACAGCAACATTCTCTATCATCTCGACCAACGAAACCTTTCAAAATACTCATCCGATGAAATCGACAAAGTATATTCTACCGATAATTAGCAGCCTGGCGGCAATGCTTATCGCTTCGCCTGCCGCCGAGGCTTGCGGTCCGTACTTTCCCTGCATCCCGACGCCGGCGTTTTTCATTTCGCCTGCCATAGGCAGCAGCATTGACGAGCTTGAACGCAGCGAGAATCTTCTGCTATGGCAGCAGCTCACCTCGCCCGCGATTCCGACCGACGACATTGCCGAGGTGCTTTACTCTGATAACAGCAGCTCCGGCAACCGTTTTCGCACATTTCTTCGCAATACCAAGGACTACGAAGTGGAGCAGTTTCTTTCTACTGCCAAAGGGTTGGAGAAACAACGCCGTGAGGTTGAATCGCCATGGTACTACCCGGAACACCGATACCAAGCGAACGGCGAATTCGACGACATCATCAAAACGTGCAAAGCCTACGGGGGTACGCGTCTGAAAGACCGCTACGCCTTGCAACTTGTCAGAGCGCTGTTTGCCGCACGGAAATATGCCGAGTGCGTCGAAAGCTATGACGAGTATTTCCGCGATTTTCCCGATAGCAACCTGCTCAAGCGCATGGCAATGAAGTATGTGGCAGGTTGCTGGACTCGGCTCGGCAATGTTCGAAATGCTAACCTATTCTTCGTAGAAGCAGGCGACTTCAACTCAATCGGCAGAGTCCCGAAAGTCGAAGCCATGTATATGATGGCTCGCCAAGATCCCGACAACAGTGAAATGATGGCGTATCTACAGCAATGCGCGACCGACTCCGCCCGTTTTTGCGAAGCAAAGCAGGTGGCAGAGTTTGTGCTCCGCGGCAAAAAGGTGCGCAACCGTGGCGACTGGGAGTTCTATCTTGCCTACGAGGCGGGGGAATTCCACTCCGACTACGCCACGGCCGCACGCCACATGGCACGCGCTTTGCGGTCGCAATTCTCCTCACCCGAATTCCGTGAAAACGCCCGCACATATCGTATGAAAGTCGACGGCGCACTCGGACGTCGAGGCAACCTGCTCGCCGACCTGCGTTGGATTGAGAGTAAGATAGACGTTTTGTCGCCGACTGCCGACGGCTGGAACCGTGTGTTGCAAAACATTATCTACACCGGCTGGGTCCCTACGCTTTGGCGGCAGAAAGATTATGCCACAGCCATTCTTCTCTGCTCCTATGCCGACAATTTTTTAGCTTCAAAACAGCTTCATACAGGCTATCCGCCAAGCTCCTTCTACGACAGTATGCGATATTTTTGTTCGGATACGTTATTCGTCAGCGTTCCACTCAAAGAGATTCGTAAAAGCACCAAGATGCTGAACCCGCTTGACTACTGCAATGCATCGTTCCGACTGATGAACTCGCTTGAGTCGTCGCAACTCATTGCCGCAAAGCGCGCCATTGCCGCCGACACGCCTCTCTATCGACATCTCAAGAGGTATGCCCGTGTCGATGCGCCCTATATCGACGAGCTGATAGGCACGCTTGCGCTGCGCGAGGGTCTCTACAGCCGTGCCGCCGACTATCTTGCTCGTGTGCCCGACAAATATCTTGCCACGGTCAACGTCTACAAGAACGGCAACCTCCGGCGCAACCCGTTCTGCGCCTTCCCCGGCTATTGGCACGACTTCGACACCATCGGCTCGCCGATGCGTGCCAAATACACCTTCGCTCGCAAAATGGTTGACTACCAAAACCGGATGCGCCGCGGCAAAACGCCCGATGAGCGCGGACTGGCAAGGCTGAAGTATGCCATCGGTCGATATAACTCCTTGGTGGAATGTTGGGGACTGACGCAATATTGGAGCGGCTGCGTCACAACGCTTTTCATGCCGTCGTTCGACGAATATGGTAACTACATTATGCGCGGCTTCCCCGAGCTCTACGACGAAAATGACTGGCACGCCGCGGAGCAAATCTTCAATAAAGAGGTCAGAGCCGCAAGGGCAATGCTCACCGGCGCCGCCGCTCGCGCCGAGGCGGAGTATATACTTTCCAACCTGAAAATCATCAAGCGACGCTATCCCGATACGCCAACCGCTCAGATGGTAAAAACGTCCTGCGACCGCTGGCGGCTGTGGTTCTAAGCCTGCATTATTCATACCATTTTGCGGCGAAATTTGCATTAAACCTTGAAAAGGTGTGTGATTGCACGAATTTAAACCTTGAAAAGGTGCAAGGGGTTGAGAATCAAATTGTTACAAAGTGTATAATTGTATACTTAGAGTCAATAAGTTTGCAAAACGTCAAGAGGCTGCCGCGACTTTGTGTCGGAGCAGCCTCTCGGCGTTTATAGTATCAATCTCTTTTAGGCGTCGGTTAGAGGATGCCTTGAGCCATCATAGCCTTGGCAACTTTCATAAAGCCGGCGATGTTGGCGCCTTTGACGTAGTTGGTATAACCATCTGCCTCTTTGCCGTATTTCTGGCATTGAGTGTGGATGTCTGCCATGATGCGTTGTAGTTTGGCGTCGACTTCTTCGGCAGTCCAGCTGAGTTTTTGTGAGTTTTGAGCCATTTCCAAGCCCGAAACCGATACACCACCTGCGTTAGCTGCCTTACCGGGAGCGTAGAGGATGCGTGCGTTGACGAATTCGTGAACGGCATCGGGAGTCGAGGGCATGTTGGCGCCTTCCGACACGGCGAAACATCCGTTGGCAAGGAGCGTGCGAGCGTCGTCGCCGTCGAGTTCGTTTTGCGTAGCCGAAGGCATAGCGATGTCGCAAGGATAGCCCCAAGGACGTCCGCCTTCAACGTATTCGCAGCCGTATTTTTCGGCGAATTCGCGGATGCGGCCGCGGTAGATGTTCTTAAGTTCGAAGATGAAGTCGAGTTGCTCTTCAGTGAGACCTTCCGGAACGTAGATTGTGCCGTTTGAGTCGCTCATAGTGATAACTTTAGCGCCGAGCGAAAGGAGTTTCTTTGCGGTGTAGGTAGCCACGTTACCCGAGCCGGAGATAGCCACTTTCTTGCCTTTGATGTCGATGCCGCGAGTTGCGAGCATGTTGAGCAGGAAGTATACGTTGCCGTAGCCGGTAGCTTCGGGGCGTACGAGCGAGCCGCCGAATTCGAGGCCTTTGCCGGTAAATGTTCCGGTGAATTCGCGAGCCATCTTCTTATACATACCGTACATATATCCCACTTCGCGACCGCCCACGCCGATGTCGCCGGCAGGAACGTCGGTGTCGGGACCGATGTGGCGCCACAATTCGGCAACGAATGCTTGGCAGAAGCGCATCACTTCCATATCCGACTTGCCTTTGGGGCTGAAGTCGCTACCGCCTTTACCGCCGCCCATGGGGAGCGTGGTGAGCGAGTTTTTGAAAGTTTGCTCGAAGGCAAGGAATTTAAGTATTGATTGGTTAACCGACGAGTGGAAACGGATGCCGCCTTTGTACGGGCCGATGGCGTTGTTGTGCTGAATGCGATAGCCCATATTGTTTTGAACGCGACCTTTGTCGTCGACCCACGATACGCGGAACGAGAAAATGCGGTCGGGCATGCACAGACGCTCGATTAGGTTATAGCGCTCAAATTCAGGATGTTCGTTGTAGACGTCTTCAATCGACATCAATACCTCTTCAACAGCCTGCAGATATTCAGGCTCGTTGGGAAAGCGGCGACGCAAGTCGTCGATTACTTCTTTTGCTTTCATTTTAATAATGCTTTTATATTCAACACTGCAAATGTAGTCAAAATTTTTGAAAAATAATATCATTTGTTAATTAAATTCTTATTTTTACTAACAAATTTGATTAATTTTCTCCTTTTTCTCGCAAAACTCCACAAAATCTCCCTGCCGGGGCGGTTTTCTCGTGGGCGCTTTAAGAGAATATGTAGCTTAAAATATTCAGTTGAAATACTTGACAAAAATGTCCAAAAATATTATCTTTACAACGAATTATTAAGTAGATTTTCGAGCTTGATAGATTTCGTTATTTGCAAATAATAAATCTTGAAAATGCAAATGTTGCAAATGAAGTCGTTTTTGCAACGTGTTGAAACTTAATAAGATATTTGGTAGTTTATGCAAATATATAAAATTAGTTATGCAAATAAATATGGAGAACAGCGAGTTGAGATTGCCTAATATAGGCTTTGATATGCCAATAACGGATTTGATTATGGAACTGGAGAAGATGCGCTATAAAATTATAGAAAGCGATACCCACCCATTAGTGTTTCGTCAAATACGTCAAATATTTCAGACTCTTGAAAGTATCGGTTCTTCTCGCATAGAGGGAAATAATACGACGATAATGGATTATGTTGAAAACACAAAGATTAACAAAACCGAAAACAACTCCGGTCCGGCAGAGGATATTAAGGAGATTCTCAATATTGAGAAAGCTATGGAGTATATAGAGGAGAACATTAACGATATTCCAATATCATTGATGTTTATTAGAGAGTTACATCAATTAACTGTTAATAATCTAAGCTACCGTAAGGAAGGTGCTCAGCATCCCGGGTGTTTCCGTGAACAAAATGTCAGAATTGGAGGTTCCAACCATACGCCTCCGGACTATACGCAAGTCGTTCAATTGATGCAGGAATTACTTGATTTTGTTAATAGGGAAGATTCTGCTAAATATGATTTGCTAAAAATTGCAATCGCTCACCATCGCTTCGTCTGGATACACCCATTTGAGAATGGAAATGGTCGTGTCGTTAGGCTGTTCACGTATGCCTTACTTTTAAAATCAGTTTTCAAAAGTCGCGATAGGATAATTAATCCAACTGCTGTTTTTTGTTCGGATAGGGATGCTTATTACCGGTATCTATCAAAAGCTGATACAGGAACAGATGAGGGGCTGATTGCTTGGTCTGAATATATGTTGAAAGGACTATGTACTGAAATAGAAAAAATTGATAGACTTGCAGATTATACTTATCTAAAAACGAATATACTGTTGCCTGCCTTGGCTGATTCAAGGGATAATGCTTACGTCACACCTACGGAGTATTCCATATTGAAGGCTACAATAACGAAATCAGACCAGATTATTCAGTCGTCAGATATTGCCAAACTATTTCCCAATGCTTCCGGCTCAGATCGGTCAAGGATGATAAGGGCTCTCCTTGATAAGGGGATGTTGCTCCCTACTCATGATAAAGCACGAAGATATGTAATAGCATTTAGCAATAGCTATTTGTTGAGAAGCATTTTAAAGATGTTGGATGTAAATGGCTTTTTGCCTATTAATGATGGCGGCCTATTGCGAAATGAAAATATTTTAACAATATAAGAGGTTTGCTGAAGTTTTCTTGCAGTGCGTGATTGATCTCCCCGCCGGGGCGG
>JBJEDO010000015.1:0-7211 GCA_051872155.1 Candidatus Limisoma sp. | reverse complement strand
GGGTGCGGCTTTCTTCCAGAGGGCGAAGTCGCAGGCGTTATGCTTTTCGGTCTGCCCGTCGAGTTCGCGCGTAGTCGAGAGGAGTTCTTCGACGTTGCGTCCGGAGAGCTTGCCGTAGTTGAAGTCGCGGTTATATTTGAGCACGTCGAAGTAGACCGAGCCTTCCGAGACGTAAGCGTAACCGGCATCGAGGATTTTCTTGATATATTCGATTTGCTCGATGATGTGCCCCGAGGCGTGCGGCTCGATGCTTGGCGGCAACACGTTGAGCGCTTCCATATTTTTATGGTAGCTGTTTAGGTAGTGTTGCACCACTTCCATCGGCTCGAGTTGCTCGAGGCGCGCTTTTTTAGCGATTTTGTCTTCGCCGTCGTCGCTATCGTGCTCGAGGTGACCTACGTCGGTGATGTTGCGGACATATCTGACGGTGTAGCCGATGTGTCGGAGATAGCGGAAGAGCACGTCGAAAGTCACTGCGGGACGCGCGTGCCCGAGGTGGGCGTCGCCGTAGACGGTCGGACCGCAGACATACATGCCCACGCGACCTTCGTGAAGCGGACGGAAGAGTTCTTTCTGCCGCGTCAGCGAATTGTATAGAAATAAAGAATGTTGCATAGCGTTAAGCCTTTCCACCGCCCATGGGTGCGAAAGGAGTTCCGTTGCCGGGGTTGCCTTTGCCTTTGGGCACGATTGTTCCAAAGTTTTGCTCATATTTATATACGTTGTCGTGCAACGCAGAGAGCAGCGTTTTTGCGTTTTCGGGGGTCATGATGATTCGGCTTTGCACGCGTGCCTGCGGAGCATTGGGCACTACGCTGATAAAGTCGAGGAAGAATTCGTTGACCGAGTGCGAAATCACGGCGAGGTTGGCATACTTGCCCGAAGCCATTTCGGGCGTAAGTTCTATTTTTAGTTCTTGTTTTTCCATTTTTTCTAATGATTTTTTGCAAAAGTAATCAAAAATCGAATTCCGACAAAGCGAAAACGTAAAAAGCGAAAGGGGTGCAGTCTGTCGGCATACACCCCTTTTGCGTTCTAATCACTAACCAATTACTTAATTTCGATATTACGAGCCACTTTCGGGAGGTCTTGTTTGACGAGTTTTGGCAAGCGGATGTCGAGGACGCCGTTGTTGACTTGTGCTGAGATAGCTTCTTTGTCGACGTCGTCGGGCAATATCATAGCTTGTTGGAATTTCGTGTAAGAAAATTCGTGGCGGAGATAACGCTTGTCGTCGTGCTTGTCTTCCGATTTATTTTCCATCGAGATGATGAGGTTCGATTGCTCGTCGAGATGAATGTTGAAATCTTCCTTCGACATGCCCGGTGCGGCTACTTCAACGCAGTACTCTTTTTCGGATTCGCTGACGTTGATTGCCGGAGCGTTTGTGTTGGCACGTTCAATCCAATCGTTGTCGAAAAAGTCATTGAAAATACTTGGTAACCAAGTTTGATTTCGTCTTGTAGGCATCATGGTTAAAATCTCCTTAATAAGTTAGACATATCATTTTGGACGTTGACCATATCAACGTTCGCCTTAGGAAAAGACAACAATCGTGCCACCGGGTGATGTGTGTCAAAACGGCGTCGAAAGGTGACAGATTGTACGCATCTCTGCCAAATTTGCGGTAAGAGGGGGATTAGGCGCCTTCGGCGCGGTTATATGGTTATAAGGTTAAAAGGTTAGTCGGCAGCTTACGCTGTGAATAATGCTTGGCACTATCGTAGCGTTGGTAAATGTCGGTAGTTTGTCGGTGGTGATGTCGGTAGTTTGTCGTAAGTTATGTCATAAGTTTGTCATAAGTTATGTCATAAGTTATGTCATAAGTTTGTTATAAGTTTGTGTATGGCTTAATTGTTTGAAAATCAGGTATATAATGCTGATTTTTTAAAGAAAATGACTTTTGTGTTAGTGTGTGGAATGTCATAAGTTTGTCATAAGTTTGTCGTAAGTTATGTCGGTAGTTTGTCGGTGGTGATGTCGGTAGTTCACTGTCGAAACTTTTGGTGTTTAACAAAAATTAACGGGGGGGTAGGCGGTTACTGCCAAATTGGTTAAATTTGTGCACCTTAAAACCATTTTCAATAAACCCAAATAAAAACCATTGACAATAAACTTCAATATTTAGACTATGAACAAGAAACTATTCTTAGGAATGCTTGCCGGTGCAGCGATGCTGTTCACCGCTTGCCAGGACGAGGAAGTTAAGGCAGTAGCCGACGGCGATACCGCCGTAACCATCACGGCAGAACTTCCTTCGGGCGTTTCGACTCGTGCTTATGCCGACGGAACTACCGCAACAAAACTCACTTACGCGATTTACGAAACGGGGCAACAGACCGCGCTAATTACCGGCGATGCTACGTTCGTTGACCTCAAGACGACTGTAAACGTGCGCCTTGCCAACGGCAAGACCTACGACTTGCTCTTATGGGCACAAGCCGACGGTGCGCCTTACTCGTTCGACGCTGCTACTCAGAAAGTTACTGTCGACTACGCAGCGGCAGCCGGTCAAGATGAAAAGCGCGATGCGTTCTTCAAAGCCGAAACGCTGACCGTCGACGGAACAATCGACAAAACCATCCAATTGCGCCGTCCGTTCGCTCAACTCAACGTCGGTGCGCAAGACTTTGAGGCTGCCAAGACCGCAGGCTTCGAGGCTACGCAAACCAAAGTGACCGTCGACAACGTCTACACTACGCTCAACCTCCTGACGGGCGTCGTTGAGGGTGAAACAGCCGTGACTTACGCTCTTGCCGACCTTCCGACCGAGGGCTTCCCCGTGTCGCTTACTCCGGCAGTGAAATACATGTCGATGGACTACCTGCTCGTCGCTGCCGACAAAGCGTTGACCAACGTTACGTTCACCGCAACCAACGGCAGCCACAACGTAGAACGCCGTTACACCAACGTGCCCGTTCAACGCAACTACCGCACTAACATCTACGGTAACATCCTTACCGAAGAGGCTAACTTCAACATCGAAATCGTTCCCGACTTCGAAACGCCGAGTTATGATTTTGAGGTAGGTACCGAGCAAGAACTCCAAAACGCAGCAGCCGAGGGCGGTAGCGCACGCTTGGTTGCTGACATCGACCTTACAAGCTCCCTCACAGTTGCAGCAGGCAAGGAACTCACTATGGATATGAACGGTCATACGCTCAATATCGGTGCGGGCTACGAAATTGATGCAACTGAAGGAACTATTAACTGTTCCGATGGTAAAATTACGTGTACATCGTCATCAATCAACACACCATCGATAAGAGTTAATAACACCGGCGTTATGAATTTCGACAATGTTGATTTCGAAACAAATACTACATTGTTTATAGTAGGCGAAACAGCGAGTCTTAAGATTACTAATTCAACACTTAAAGCGAGTGCTTATTGCGTATCGACCAACGCAAGTTCGTCAGCGCAAAATCCGACAATCGTATTAGAAAATTCGACCTTCGAGGCGTGGTCGCCGATTTTGGTAAACATTCCTTGCCAATTGACAATTACAGGCTGTACGACCAATGCAAGCATGCACGGTTTGGTCGTCAGAGGCGGAACTGCAACGCTTAAGAATAGCACATTCAACCTAAACTATCCTGACAGTGATGCTGATTTTATGGCAAACTACTTCACAACGCGCAATTGGGGTTCGGGAAATACGGTTAACTTGGCAGCGATGACAATCGGCAACAAGCACGCAACGTCGTATCAGTATGCAACCAACGTAACTGTTGAGAATTGCGCATTCAACGTTCTCGGCGAATCTGCATCACTCTTCCCGACGGTTTATGCCTACGCAAACAGCGGAGAAGGCATCGGCGTAACGCTCACATACGATGAGGCAACGACCTTCAACGGTGGTAAAGGCTTAATCGTGGGTAGCACAAACGTTAAAATCAACGGCGCAGACGCTACCGTAAACGAATAACGAGTCTTCGTCCTTTAATTATAAGGATTCAGGAGAGCATATCGTTCAGGTGTGCTCTCCTTAGTTATTTCTTTGTCGAAATGGTTGATTATTTCGGAAAATATCGTAACTTCGTGCAGAATTAACCGTTTGCGGCTTCGACCGATAATCACGGAGCCGACAATCTGCTTGTGATAAACAACTGAATAACAAACAAATACCTAACATAAAATCTAATAACAAAACTAAAATAGAACAACCGACATGATTAAAAAACTCATGCTTTCAGCAGCAGCGCTGACCTGTGCGTTGTGCGCATCGGTACCCGCCACGGGTGCCACTCACATCACCACCAAATGGGCGGACGAAGTTGACGTAAACAACGTTCGCGGCGAATATCCGCGTCCTACGATGGTTCGCAGTGAATGGAAAAACCTTAACGGTGAATGGGATTACGCCATCCGTCCGCGTGGAGAGCAGGCTCCGGCGTCGATGGACGGTAAAATCGTTGTGCCGTTCTGCCCCGAATCGGCTCTCTCGGGGGTTGAAAAGAGAGTGGGTGAAGAAAACGAACTCTGGTATAAGCGCACATTCACCGTGCCATCCGACTGGAAAGGCAAAGACGTGATTTTGCATTTCGGCGCTGTCGACTGGAAAACCGACGTGTGGGTCAACGGAATCAAGGTGGGTAGCCACACCGGTGGTTACACTCCGTTCCATTTCAACATCACCCCGGCGCTTGTTAAGGGCAACAACACCCTCGAAATGCGCGTGTGGGATCCTATCGACAAGGGCGGGCAGCCTCGCGGAAAGCAGGTGAGCGAACCCGGCGGCATCTGGTATACGCCGGTAACCGGCATCTGGCAAACCGTGTGGATGGAGCCTGTGGCTGCCACTCACATCGAATCGGTGCGCAACACACCCTGCCTCGACAGCAAGAGCCTAACCGTCGACGTAAAGGCGTCGTGCCCGTGCCCGGGAATCGTTGCCGAGGTTAAGGTGCTCGACGGCGGCAAGGTAATCGCAACCGGTAAAGCTCTCAACGGCGAGGCTGTGAGCGTGCAACTTCCTGCCGACGTAAAACTTTGGAGTCCCGATGCTCCGAACCTCTACGACCTGGAAATCGCTATCGCAAAAGACGGCAAGACCCTCGACAGAGTGAAGAGTTACTTCGCAATGCGCAAGTTCTCGAAGAAAATGTCGGAAGCCGGAGTCGAAGTGCTTCAACTCAACGGCAAAAACATATTCCATTACGGTCCGCTCGACCAAGGTTGGTGGCCCGACGGACTCTATACCGCTCCGACCTACGAGGCAATGGTGTACGATATCGACAAGACCAAGCAATGGGGATTCAACATGATTCGCAAGCACATAAAGGTAGAGCCTGCCACTTGGTATGCCCACTGCGACCGCGCAGGTATCATCGTTTGGCAAGACATGCCCAGTGGCGAGCCGTGCCAGCCCTGGCAGCAACACAACTACTTCGAAGGCAGCGAATTCGAGCGCACGCCCGAGTCGGAAGCCACTTACCGCAAGGAATGGCGCGAAATAATGGATGCACTTTACAACTTCCCGTGTATCGGTGTTTGGGTTCCGTTCAACGAGGCTTGGGGACAGTTTAAGACCGTCGAAATCACAAATTGGACCAAGCAGCACGACCCGACACGCCTCGTCAACTCCGCTTCGGGTGGCAACTACTTCCACTGCGGCGATATCCTCGACATGCACAACTATCCCGCACCGAAGATGCGCCTGATGGATGCACATCGCGCCAATGTGGTGGGCGAATACGGCGGCATCGGCTACGCTCTCGAAGGTCACCTCTGGGCACCCGACCGCAACTGGGGTTACATCCAGTTTAAGAGTTCGAAGGAAGTTACCGACAAGTATGTGGAATATGCCAATATGCTTCTCGAACTCACCAAACTCGGCGTGTGCGGCGCTGTCTACACCCAAACCACCGACGTCGAAATCGAGGTTAACGGCTTTATGACCTACGACCGAAAGGTGGTCAAGATGGATGAAGCCCGCATTGCCGAAATCAACAACAAAATCAGCCATTCGCTCGACAACACCAAGTAACTAACCAAACATAAATAAAAGAATGAAAAAGATACTTTCGTTAGGTGCCGCTGCGCTGCTCGTGTTGTCGGCATGCAATAGCCGGAAGGCGGAAGAGCCTGCGCTCACCAAATCGGGGCTCAATCCGGCGAACTTCGAAACCGTAGTCGCCGGCGACTCGGTTGCCCTCTATACGCTCACAAACGCCAACGGCATGGAGGTGTGCGTTACCAACTTCGGCGGCCGCATCGTCTCGATTATGGCTCCTGCCAAGGACGGCAAAATGTATGACGTTGTGCTCGGTCACGACTCGATTGCCGACTATGTGAACATCGACGGCAACTTCGGCGCTCTCATCGGTCGCTACGGAAACCGTATCGAAAACGGAAAATTCTCGCTCGACGGCGTGGAATACGATTTGCCGAAAAACAACTTCGGGCACTGCCTGCATGGCGGTCCAAAGGGCTTCCACAATTCGGTGTGGCGCGCCAACCAAACCGGCGACAACACCATCGAACTCACTCTGAGCACCCCCGACGGTTATGCCGGATTCCCCGGCAACGTTGATGCCAAGGTGGTGTATACTCTCGACGACGAGAATGCCCTCCACCTCGACTACACCGCAACTACCGACAAGAAGACCGTGCTTAACCTCACCAACCATTCATACTTCAACCTCAACGGCGACTGCTCGAAGACCATTCTCAATCACTTGCTGTTTATCGAGTCGGACGACATTACGCCTATCGACAGCACGTTTATGACTCACGGCACGTTCATGCCGGTTGAAGGCACTCCGTTCGACTTCCGCATGCCCAAGCCCATCGGTCAAGACATCGAAGCCGACAACGAACAGCTTCGCAACGGTTTGGGCATCGACCACAACTATGTGCTCAGCACCGGTTGCGACGTCGCTAAGGTTGCCGCACGCGTGGTATGTCCCGAAACGGGAATCGGTCTGGAGGTTTACACCAACGAACCCGGCATACAAGTCTACACGGGCAATTTCCTCGACGGTTCCGTCGTGGGCAAGAAAGGCATTGCCTATCCTAAGCGCGGCGCCATCTGCCTCGAGACACAGCACTTCCCGAATACGCCAAACCGACCGGAGTATCCCTCGTGCGTGGTCGAACCCGGGCAAGTTTATCACAGCACTTGCATCTATAAGTTTATTGTAGAGAAATAGTGGAGAGGTAAGAGGTAAGAGGTAAGAGGTAAGAGGTAAGAGGTAAGAGGTAAGAGG
>JBJEDO010000014.1:0-7217 GCA_051872155.1 Candidatus Limisoma sp. | reverse complement strand
ATAGTTACAAAATGTAAGTCGTTGAGTGATAGATAGGTATAGGCACAAAAAAAGAGCCACCACCTTGTTCAGGTGGTGACCCTTTAGTGATCCGCCTGGGGCTCGAACCCAGGACCCCATCCTTAAAAGGGATGTGCTCTACCTGCTGAGCTAGCGAATCGACCTAACGTCAATCAGTTTCCTGATTGCGAGTGCAAAGGTATACTGTTTTTTTGATACTTGCAAATGTTTTGGCGATTTTTTTCGACAAAAATGCATTTTTGTGGTTTTTGGGGCATTTTTCGGGGTAAAAACGGGTGAAAAATGAAATTAAAAAATTTTTTTTGGCGAATATGGTTGGTATTTATAAAAAAAAGTGTAATTTTGCACCGTCTTTTCGAGGAAAGATGCCGGAGTGGACGATCGGGGCGGTCTCGAAAACCGTTGTACGGCTATCCGTACCCAGGGTTCGAATCCCTGTCTTTCCGCAATAGGTTGCGACCAGCGTCGCAACCTTTTTTATTTTTACAACTTCTCCGTGCGCCGCAAATAAAGGTACACGTCGGCATTGATATGTACCCGAGAACGGCAAATCGGGTACACGTCGGCATTAATATCTACCCGAAAACGGCAAATCGGGTACATATCAAAAAAAAAAAAAACAAAATTATTAGGACGATAAGTATGTTTAAAGTATTCCCTGTGCTGCCGTATGGGTTTTAGGCGGTTTAAGTTGGTTTTATTTGCTTTTTCGTCGGTGGAGTTGTAACTTTGCAGTCTCAAATAGTAACAAAAAAACTCTAAGATATATGGCATTGCAATGTGGCATTGTAGGACTGCCGAATGTTGGTAAGTCTACTCTTTTCAACTGTTTGTCGAATGCGAAGGCGCAGTCGGCGAATTTTCCGTTTTGTACGATAGAACCGAATGTTGGTGTAATCACTGTTCCCGACGAGCGTTTGGGCAAGTTGGCTGAGTTGGTCAACCCGGAGCGCATTGTTCCGGCGACGGTGGAGATTGTCGACATCGCGGGGTTGGTAAAGGGTGCGTCGAAGGGCGAAGGTTTGGGAAATAAGTTCCTGGCAAATATTCGCGAAACGGATGCTATCATTCACGTTCTTCGTTGTTTCGACGACGATAATGTTGTCCACGTTGACGGCAGTGTCGACCCGGTTCGCGACAAGGAGATTATCGACTTCGAGCTTCAGCTGAAGGACCTTGAGACTATCGAGAGCCGCATCAGCCGCGTGCAGAAGCAGGCTCAAACGGGTGGCGACAAGGTTGCTAAGGTGCAATACGAGGTGCTCTGCCGCTATAAGGAGGCTTTGGAGCAGGGCAAGGCGGCGCGTACGGTAAGTTTCGACACGAAGGACGAGCAGAAGTTTGCTCACGACTTGTTCTTGCTGACTGACAAGCCTATATTATATGTATGTAACGTCGACGACCGCTCGGCTGTCGGCGGCAATAAGTATGTCGAGCAGGTGCGTGAGGCTATCAAGGACGAGAATGCCGAATTGCTGATAGTGGCTGCTCAGACGGAGTCGGAGATTGCCGAGTTCGACACTTACGAGGAGCGTCAGATGTTCTTGGAGGAGATTGGTCTGAAGGAGTCGGGTGTGTCGCGACTGATTCGCTCGGCGTTCCACCTTCTCAACCTGGAGACTTACTTCACAGCCGGCCCGAAGGAGGTCAAGGCGTGGACGTACGTCAAGGGTAGCAAGGCTCCGCAATGCGCGGGCATTATCCATACCGACTTCGAGAAGGGATTCATCCGCGCCGAGGTTATCAAGTATGACGACTACATCGCGCTCGGCGGCGAAAGCCAATGCCGCGAAGCCGGTAAGATTGGCGTCGAGGGCAAAGAGTACGTCGTGCAAGACGGCGACATTATGCACTTCCGCTTCAACGTGTAACGCAAGCGCACACCAAACGTCTTTCGAAAAATGCTGTTCAACTCGCTAAACTTTTTACTGTTTTTCCCGGTAGTATGTTTGGCATACTTTGCCATACCTGCCCGCCACGTGCGCGTGCGCAACGGGATGCTGCTTGCGGCGAGTTACTACTTCTACATGAATTGGCACGCCGAGTATGCGCTACTGCTATTGGCGACGACGCTGGTGACATACGTTGCCGCCATAGGCGTGGAGCGCACTGCCGACTGTGCTCGTCGCCGCCGCATTTGGTTCGCATCGGGCTGCACGCTTGCGCTGTCGGGGCTATTCGTGTTTAAATATTTAGGTTTTGTCGGCGAAAACGTCGAGCGGCTGTTTGCGGCTCTCAACATAGGCATCGCCCTACCCGACTTTGCACTGCTGCTGCCTGTCGGCATTTCGTTTTTCACCTTTCAAGCGTTGGGCTATCTGATAGACGTTCGCCGCGGCACGACCAAAGCGGAGACCGACTTTATGACGTTTGCGCTGTTTCTGTCGTTCTTTCCGCAGCTGGTTGCCGGACCTATCGAACGTTCGTCGAATCTGCTGCCGCAATTTCGCGAGCGCCACGCGGTCGACTACGAGCGCGTGATGGCGGGCATCGAGATGATGGTGTGGGGCTACTTTCTGAAACTTGCACTTGCCGACCGTTGTGCCATATACGTCGACGCGGTCTACAACGCCGCGACACTGCAGTCGGGCATTGCCTACACGGTTGCGTCGGTGCTTTTCACATTTCAGATTTACGGCGACTTTGCGGGATACTCGCTGATAGCCATCGGTGCGTCGCGAGTGCTCGGATTCCGGCTTATGGACAACTTCTGCGCGCCGTATCTTTCAGCCTCGTTGGGCGAATTCTGGCAACGCTGGCACATTTCGCTGTCGTCGTGGTTTCGCGACTACGTCTACATCCCGCTTGGCGGCAACCGCCGAAGTCGTCCGCGCTGCTACCTGAACTTGCTCGTCACGTTCACGGTCAGCGGCATCTGGCACGGCGCAAACTGGACCTTTGCCGCTTGGGGCGTGCTCCACGGCGCTGGTCTTTGCATCGAAAAAGCGCTGGGCATCGCCAAACGGCGCTATAAAGGCATCCGCCGCGTGGCGCACGTTGTGCTGACGTTCGCCGTGGTCAACCTGCTCTGGATATTCTTCCGCGCCGACAGCATCGACCGGGCGTTTACGATTATCCGACGAATGCTGACCAACTTCGACGTGCCCTACATTCCGCTGACAGTATTAGTGCTGTCGGCATTCGCCATCGCGGTGGTTCTGTTCAAAGAAATAGCCGAAGAGCGCGGCATCAAGCTCCGGGCAACGGCACGCCGAAACGCCGTAGCGCGACACGCGCTGATTTCCATAACGATAGTCTACGTCATCCTGTTCGGCGTCCTTGGAGGCGACCAATTTATCTACTTCCAATTCTGACGGCTATGAAAGATGCGCTGCGAGTAATATTAAGTTTGGCGATAATCGGCGCAACAGTGTTTGTGCTCGACCGACTCGGCGGCGAGGCGATGTGGTGGGCATTTCACCACGCCAACGACATAACGTCGCCGAAGATATGCTACGTTGCCGAACAAATCGACGAAGATATCGTCATGATGGGCACATCGCGATGCAACTACCACTACGTGCCGTCGACGATTGCCGACAGCACCCGAATGAGCTGCTACAACGCCGGAGTCGACGCCTCCGACTGCATCTATTCGCACTACACGCTGCTGCGGCTGATGCTGCGCCACCACACGCCGAAAGTGGTGTGCCTCGACGTGATGGCTGCCGATTTCGCCACCTGGGAAGGCTATAACCCGACCGAAACAGTCAGCTTTTTTGCGCCCTACGCCGGTGCCGACGAGCAAAGCGACTCCGTGTTCCGCCTCGCCGGGACGCTCAGCGCCTACCGCCTGTCGCACCTTTATCGCTACAACGCCAAGGCGGCATCTATCATCTTCGGACTTTTCGCCGAGCGCCATCCCCGATCGGTGTCGGGCTACATACCCATCAGCGGCGCCGACGAGCCGTTGCCGAAACTCGAGAAATACGAATCGCAGACGTCGGTCGACAGCACAAAAATCCATTACGTTGAACGATTCGTCGACGACTGCCTTAGCCGCGGAATCAACGTCGTCTTCGTTGCGTCGCCCCACTACAGCATCGTCGACAGCACCTACTACGCGCCGCTCGCCGACCTTGCCCGCCGCCGTGGCATAGCGTTTCTGAACTATCACGGCAGCGGTCTCTTCACCGACCGACCCGAGTACTTCCACGACCCGACGCACCTCAACAGCCGCGGCGCACAGCGCTTCAGCGAAATCTTCGCCGCCGACCTTCACCGCATCGTCAGCAAGCAAAGCGAGTAATACAACGAGAGCACGCCGCAATGACGTGCTCTCGATTCAGAAGCGATTACTCAAATTATAATTATTTCACAAGCACTTTAGTGCGTCCTACGATGTAGAAGCCCGGAGCACCGATAGCGAACGTGTTCTCTCCCTCAACGACGTTGAGAAGCGTCACCTTGCCATCTACGGTCGTCATCGGCACGACTGCAGCTCGCGGCGAGTCGATGTGCAGAAGTTTTCCTTCGGCATAGATGCTCATATCGGCTACCTTGGTTTGCGCAACGCCGCTTGATGCATTGATTTCGAAAGTACAATCGGGCAAGTCGTATTCAATATTGTTTGCAACGAAAGAGATTGCCTTGATACTCATTTCAAGTTTGCCTGCCGGCAAAGTGCTGCCTGCCACTACGGGAAGAATCATCAACGCACCGTCGTTGCCCGAGAAGTTGGCATTCTTCGACGAGAACGAAACTACGCGCATTGATCCATTCGACAAAACATTTGAAGCAATCGTGTGAGTGCGGCTCTTGCGGCTGCTAAGGTCAACGATATACTCGCCGTCCTCCTCCAAGAAGTTGAGTTCCTCGGGAAGATAGATGTCGCACTGGAATGCGGTGTAGGCTTGCGAATTTGCCAAACATATCTCAAAGTCCTTGGTTTCGCCGGGAGCGATGGTTAAGTTGTTTGCATAGAGGCAATCGCCTTCCGGTGCAGCGACGTTCATCAACAAGTTTTTCGGCGCTGCGAGCGACGACGTAGAGGCTGGAACTCCGAGGACAATGTCGACAATCCCCGTCACGTCGGCAATCGAGATAGCATCGTCGGCGTTAACGTCGGCTGCGGCAAAGTTGAATGGCTCGGGATTCTCTTCGAGAATGTAACTAACCGTGGTGGTTGCATCGGCTACCGACACTTTTTTATCTGCGTTGGCATCGCCCGACACGAGCTGTACGGCTGAAATGTTGAATGCCAAATCGGCAAGACGAAGTTCTACGTTATTGTTGTCGACCACGTAGATGTTTTTGATTTCCACCTGATAGTCAGCCACATTGTCGGGAAGGACAATCGGAAGGTTGAAAAGCGCACCTTCATTTCCTGTAAATGCAGTATTTTTCGACGAGAAAGCCACAATTCTGATAGCGCCGTCGGCTTGCATTCGCGACGACAGCGTGTGGGTGCGCGATTCGCGTCCGGCAAAGGTTATGTCGTATTCATCTTCGACCACAACGAGCGACAATTCGTCGGGCAGATACACATCGCACTGGAATGCGGTGATGGTCTCGTTGTTGTTCATCTCCACGGGGACATTCACTGTCGTGCCGGCAAAATCCGTTCGATTGGCAACGGCAAAATTGGTGTCGGGTGCATCATTAACGGTTACCGTGCAAGTACCGGTTGCCGACAACTCGTAAGCCTTGATAGTCACAGATATTGTAGTCTCGCCGGCAGCGAGGGCTGTGACATTGCCGAAGCGGTCGACGGTGGCTACAGCGGGATTGCTGCTCTTCCACGTGAGCGAGTCGGCGGGCAGACAGTCGGGCATAAACGTACCATCGAGTTTCTCGGAGCTGCCAACAATCAGTTTGCGATCGTTGACAATTGCGCTGAATTTCATCTCTTGGATAGAACGCCAGTTCTGCGAACTACTCTCGTTATACCAAGCCGGTTCGTTCTTGTAAGTATTAACCATTCCCGGACGAACATAAAGGTCGCAATGATTTGAAGTGTTGTAGAATTCCCAACCGGTGCCATCCGACATATTCCAACTCAGTGACGGAATAACAGAATGTGGTACATAGACCGACTGAAGAGGAGTCTCTGAAAATGCACATCCATCAATAGTTTTAACATGGCGAGGAATCCACACTGATTTAAGACCGGAACTACGGAATGCATGACCTCCAATCGAATAAAGAGTTGATGGTAAATCAATTCTCTCAAGCGATTTACAATTTTGGAATACGCAGGCTTCTATATATACAAGTTTTTCCGGCAACTTAACATCCTTCAATCCCGTGCAATCTCGAAATGTATCGCTGTTAAGTTTGGTTATATAATTGCCGGGGAAAGACACTGAAATCAGTCCGGAGCATCCTTTGAAAGCATATCGCCCAAGGTCTGACAGATTCTCGGGAAGAACTAAATGCTCAAGCGACAAGCAGCCATTAAAAGCGTAATCACCAATCTTCAATGCAGAAGGCATTGTGAGTTCGTGAAGAGCCACACAGTTGTAGAAAGCGGAGGATTCTATTGCCATTAATTCATCAGGCAGCACCACAGTGCTCAAAGCTTCGCAACCATAGAATGTATAATTATAAATATACTTCACTTTCGTTGGTATAGTGACAGAAAGCAAACCACTTCCATTGAATGCGTATTCGCCGATAAATTCAAGGCTGTCGGGAAGGATAGCCTCGGTGAGATTCTTACATGAGTGAAAGGCATATTTGTCGATTACTCGCAGTGATGCCGGGAAATTAAGTTTGAATAGGTTTGAGCTATAGAAAGCCCCCTCGCAAATGGCTTCAATAGTTTCGGGCAATGTCACTTGATATAAGTTACCTGTATAAGAAAAAGCGTTATAGCCTATGGAAGTGACGGTGTAGGTAGTTGTGTCGCATTTCACGGTTGCGGGAATCGTCACATTGTAGGCATAGTTGTTGGCAATTACTTCGACGCGGCGAGCAACAGAGTCGATGACGTTATAGTTTATGCCATCGACCACGAACGTTCCTGCTGACGCCGAGACACAACACAGCCCAAGCATCAGCGACAAGAAGAAAGATTTAAATTTAAGCATAAAATCAGTTATTTTTAGCGTCGCCACATAGTCCGGATGGCAACAAAAATTTACACACAATGAGCGTGGGCTATCTTTTGATACATTAGTGTAATTTTATAAGAAAGATAATGAAACAAAAACGCTCAACTTTATAACATAAACTAACCTGCCGCAACCAAGCAG
>JBJEDO010000013.1:0-7390 GCA_051872155.1 Candidatus Limisoma sp. | reverse complement strand
ATGTTTTTGTTTTCGACCTTAACGCCGAACTGCACGCCCCAACGATTGTCGCGGCCGAGACGTTTTGTGAAGTCGGCTTCAAACGACAGTGGCACGGTTGGGTTGAAACTGTCGAGGCTGCGGATTTCTTCAGGCAGAGGGAGAGGCGAAACGCCGCCGATGTTGTATCCGCCGCGGAGTTCGATTTCCCAATTGCGAAGCGAAGCGTTGATGAGCGCTTGCGTGCGGCTTTCTTGAGCCGACAGCGTGGTTGCAGCGGCTATGGCTACGATTGCTGAGATGATATATCGTTTCATTGTGTTCGTTCGGATTTTTAGTGATACAATTTGAGGTCTTTAACGTCGAGGATACTGCCAACTGCGCCTTCGAATTGGTCGCCGTCGACGCTCGAAGAAATTACGATACCTATTTTATATTTACCCTTAGCGACGTCGGCGGGATTAACCTCGGGCGCGTCGGCAGCGGCTTCGAACGGCACATCGAAAGTCACCCATTCGTCGCTGACGTGAGCATCTTTGACCATTGCAATCGACACCAAGTTGGGGTGCTCGAAGTTGTTAATGTGGATTTCGCCGTCGATATAGTCGATGCGGGTAGCCTCGTTGCCTGTGTCGGCGAGGTAGAAGATTGCGTAGATAGAGAAGATATCCTGCTTGCCTTCAACGACTTTGCCGTATTTGTCGGTAAAGACGTCGCCGCGATTGTATCGGTAAGCGCCGCTGAAGTGCGTCGGGTTGTAGCGGTAGGGCTCGCCGAATTTCGTTGCGCCGCGCGGGTTCTTGATAGCCAGACCGAGGTCGAACATACCTTGGAAGAGGTTGCCGGCGGCGATTGGCATCTTGACGGTTTTGCCGAACGAGCCTGTCGAGCGGGTTTCGAGGCGAAGGAAAGTCGGTACGGCGGGCGTCCCGTCTTCGTTGACGAAGTAGGTTGTTCCGTCGGTTACGTTCAAACGCGTCTGAACCTTTCCTGCCACGTCAACATCGTAGAAACCTTTGTCTTCGCCGTAGACGGGCACTGTTGGGAAGAATTCCCAAACGTGAGACTGGTAGTCATTGGGGTCTTTGCCGTATTTCTCTTTCGCTTTTACGTCGGCAACGCCGCAGAGCACGTAGCCCGGGTTACCCGAAGCCCAAGTCATAACCACTTCGTTGTCGGCATCGAGTTCCGTCAGGATGGTGTATTTGTTGTTCGGGTCGAGACGATTGTTGTTGTAAGAATATTCCGAGGGAATTTCCTTTTGGCTGACTCTGACCGGGTAGCTTTTCGACCATTTTCCGTCTTGAGAAGTCACGGTATAATATATAATGTGGTCTTTTGCGTTAAGGAAGTCTTGGACGCTGCCGCTTGCCGGCTCAATGGTAGCGCCATCGGTGATAACGAACTCGGGAGCGATTTTCGAGATGTCGACGTCGGGGCGGATTTTCATCGAAACGGTATAGTTGTCGATTTTAACAGCCTCGACGAGGATGTCGTCGGGCACGATGCATTCCAAGATGTCGCACTCCGTGTTGGGCGCCTCGTCTTGGATGCACGAGTTGAGCAACAGCATGCCACAAGCCACCATTGCTATTCGTTCTAAAAATTTTTTCATATTCGTCAATTTCGTATAATTTTCGTATAATTCGGGTGCAAAGTTAGTGTAAATATTTCTAAAAATAGTCAAAATGCTTATTTTTTTGAAGCGCACGTCCTCAGCCGCTCGCCGCAAACAAAAAAGAGGTTGCCATAAGCAACCTCTTCGTAGCGGGATCGAGAATTGAACTCGAGACCTCCGGGTTATGAATCCGACGCTCTAACCAACTGAGCTATCCCGCCTTTTGCGAGTGCAAAGATACGCCGTTTTTTGCGTTCCACCAAATTTTTATTCCATAATTTCTTGAATTATTTTTTAATCGTCTGTAAATGTGTAGATTACATAATCTGTCAAACACTTTTAACATCAAATATTTTGAAAACCCTACATTTATGACTACTTTTGTCGCGTGTTTCGCAGGTTTCCCCACGGGGAATTAATTGGGAATCGGGTGAAAGTCCCGAACAGTCCCGCTGCTGTAACTCCGTAAATAGTTGAGCGACAATCGCGTCACTGGCAATGCGCCGGGAAGACAGCCGCTCATGGAGAAGTCAGAAGACCAGCCTGTGGAATCGTCGTAAGTGCTTGCGAGGATTGAGCCGATGACACTCCGTTTTTGCGTCTTCTCTTTATTACATCCTTTTCGCACGTACTTACCTTAAATAGAAAAGGATGAAACTGAAACAACTCATATTACCGCTTTTGCTACTTGCCGCGACGACTGCGTGCGAGCGCGACGATGTGCTCGTCGAGTCGGAGGCTTCTCATGTGACGGTGCCGACGTTTACCGACGTCGACGGCTTCTACCTGCTCAATGAGGGTAATATGGGCGAAAACAAGGCGTCGCTCGACTGGTTTGACGCAGCCGAGGGTACTTACTATCGCAACATCTACGCCGAGCGCAATCCCAACGTAATCAAAGACTTAGGCGATGTGGGCAATGACCTGCTCATCTATCGCGACCGCCTTTATGCCGTCATCAATTGTTCGCACAAGGTGGAGGTGATGCGTGCTGACGACGCCGTGCGCATCGCAAAAATCGACATTCCCAACTGCCGTTACGCCGTGGCTGTCAATGGCTTCGTATACGTGAGCAGTTACGTCGGACCCGTGCAGATTGACCCGCACGCGCCGCGCGGTGCCGTCTTTAAGGTCGACGCCGAAACGCTCGAGATTGTCGGCTCGGTCGAGGTGGGCTATCAGCCCGAACAGATGACCGTCATCGGCAATCGTCTCTACGTAGCCAATTCCGGAGGCTATCGCGTGCCCGACTACGACAACACGGTGTCGGTCGTCGACTTGGACACGTTCGAGGTGGTCGATGTCATCGTTTTCGACAATGCATCCAACTTTCATTGCCTTACCAACGACCGACAGGGACGGCTCTGGCTGTCGTCGCGTGGCGACTACTACGGCGAACATTCCGACCTCTACGTCGTTGACCCGATTGGCAAAAAAGTTGTCAAGGAGTTCAATCTTCCCGTGGCGGATATGTGGGTCGACGACGACAAACTCTATGCGCTGAGTTCCGAATTCAGTTTCGTCGATGGCGAAGGCTCGACCAATTTTGTGGTTATCGATATGAACACGATGGAAATCGTCGACCGCAACTTCATCCACGACGGCACCGACGCCAAGATGAAGCGCCCGTATACCGTTGCCGTCGACCCGATTTCGAAAGACATCTACGTCGGCGACGCCAAACTCTACGTCGTCTCGGGCACGCTCTACTGCTTCGGCGCCGGCGGCGTGCTGAAATGGAAAAATTCTACCGGGCAGATTCCCGGCGCTATCGCTTTTAAAGGAAAGAAAATTAATGACTATGAATAAGATACTTTATATTACACTCGTTACCGCATTCGGTGCGTCAGCCGTGAGTCCCGTGCACAACCGCGTTGTCGACTATTCGCCGGCACCGGGGCAGTTTATCAACCTCTTGCCGGAATGGGAAGAAGGCGACGACGCCAAGGCAATGGCAGCCAAGGCGTTGCAGGCAATGACCGTCGACGAGAGCATCATCTCGCTCGGAGGCTGGGGCGGCTCGGTCACCGTCGGTTTCGAGCGCACCATCGTCAACGTGCCGGGCAAGCGCGACATCTACATCGAGGGCAACTCGTTCTCTAACGGCACGGCGAATGCCGGAAGTGCCGAGCCGGGCGTGGTTTGGGTGGCATACGACATCAACGGCAACGGCGAGCCCGACGACAACGAGTGGTTCGAGATTGCCGGAAGTGAGTATGCAAATTCGCGGCACAACTATCGCGCGACGTACACTCGTCCGGCATCGACGTCGGAGGCTATTCCATGGGTGGATAACTACGGCGGTAGCGGCGCTATTGAACGACTTACCTTCCACAAACAGGACTATTGGCCGCAGTGGGTCGACGCTTCGACGCTGACTTTCGACGGCATCCGGTTGCCCGACAATTCCGAGAACCAAGGCACCGAGTCGGAGCCTTACTACGTGCTCACGGCATTCGACTACGGCTACGCCGACAATCAGCCGAACCTCGACGACAGCGGCAACTATAACGAAGGCGCAAAAATCGACATCGATTGGGCTATCGACCGCGACGGCAATGCCGTACACATGCCGGGCGTCGACTTCGTGCGCATCTACACCGGCGTCAACCAGTTCAACGGCTGGATTGGCGAATGCAGCACGGAGGTGGGTCGCGTTATGAATGCTCACACGGTGCGCCAAGGCAATACGGAGGTGGTCGACGAGTCGATTGCAGTCGACCGGAAAGTGCTTGCCGACTTCCTTGATAAATACGGCGAAAACGGTGGCGCTGAGACGCTTACGACCGACGACGTGCGCATCTACCTGACTCCGTCGGGCGTGCTTCGCTTTACCCTCGTGTCGCCCGCGGTGCTTAACGTCTACGACTCGCTCGGTGCTCGACGACTGTCGCAACGCTTCGGCGCGGGTGCTCAGGAAGTCGACCTTTCGTCGCTGCCCGGCGGCGTTTATGTCGTAGCAGTCGGCAAACAAACGCAAAAAATTATGGTAAATAAAAGATAAACAATAGATAGACAGTAAAGCCGGGTTGGGAGCAATCCCACGAAGAGGGAATCGGGTGAAAGTCCCGAACAGTCCCGCTGCTGTAACTCCAAACGAAAAGCATCTGCCAACGAAACGCCACTGGTTCGCTACCGGGAAGGCAGGACAGATGCGGAGAAGTCAGAAGACCTGCCCGTGCTTAACCTGAATTATTCATACTCTTCCGTTACGAAAGGGCTAAATGGCAATGCATTAGCGTGAGCACAGCGATGACGATGCGGAATGTAGTAAATCCTACCTTTAAAGAGGAAGAGCGAGCATTGCGCTAAGGTGTTGTCAGTTAGCCATTGCAGTAGGAAAAGTGTGAATAATTCAGGGTACATGCTCAAAACGCTTACGGTGAATAGGCAGAGCAGTGTGGCAACCCCCTCTATAGGTGTGTTTCTTCATTCGTAAGCGACATATATAATAAGGTATTAACCAATTTTATATAACTTACTGATATGAAGAAAATTACACTTTCAACAATCGCACTTGCGGCACTTTTCGCCGCTAATGCCGAGACGCAATCGGCAAATTATCAAGATGGTTTCTTCGTGGTCAACGAAGGTTGGTTCGGTCACGACCCGGGCTCAATCAACTGGTTTGGCGCCGACGGCTCGATGCAGTACAACGTCGAAACATTGGCAAACGGCACAAATCCGCTTGGCACTACCACGCAATTCGGCACAATCTACGGCAACCGCTTCTACGCCGTTTCGAAACAAGGTACGCGCCTTGTGTCTTTCGACCCGGCAACGATGTCAACGCTCTCGTCGGTGTCTGAAATCGGTGGCGACGGTCGTGCCTTCGTGGGCATTACGACCGAAAAAGCCTACCTCGGAACGACCGACGGTATCCGCGTGGTCGACCTCGCTACGGGCACTGTCGACAACAAAATTGAAGGCACTTCTGACGAAGTGGGCACAATGGAACGCGTTGGCAACTACGTGTTTGCAACCTCGCGCAACGACATTATCTATATAGTCGACCCGGCTACCGACGCGCTGGTAACGACCATCGAGGCTTCGGGAGTCAGCGGACTCACCGTGGCTCGTGATGGCTATGTTTGGGCAAACTGCGGCTCGACGGTTATGCGTATCAATCCTATTGACTTGCAGACTGTTAGCTCGTCGGTGACAAATTCAATGCCGACGCAATGGGGCGCTTGGAAGCCCGATTTGTTTGTGGCTTCGCCGACAGAAGATGTCATCTTCTACGCTTGTGGCGGCGCTTGGTCGCAAAACAAACTCGGCAAACTCACGCTCAATGCCGATGGAACTGTGGCTGACGATACCGACTTTGCGTTTACTATGCCGGCAGGTATTACCGAATCGAACGCGCAAGAATTCTACGGCACGCTCGGCATCGACCCGCACACCGGATATCTCGTTGCAATGACCGTACAATCGGGTTGGGGCAGCAACTATACCTACAACTGGGTACACCTAATTAATACGGAAACCGGCGCAATCGCGCAATCTTATTTCCCGACAAATGCCGGCGGAAAGGGCTACTATTGGTTCCCGTCGATACCGGTATTCCCCGATAATGCAGAGCCTGAAATTAAGCTTGACGACATCAACCTCCCCAACACGATGCTCACAATCACCAAGCCGGAACTTATCAGCGACGACAATCTTCCGGCAAAGGCTGTCGTTACGGCTACAACCGAAAGCAATGTGTTTACCGTTGAAAACGACGGACTTAACCTCACCTTGCTGCCTAAGCAAAACGGCTCGGGCGACCTGACGGTGAGCGTAAATTCGAACGGTAAGGTGGCAGAAAAGACCGTGACAGTGACTGTTTCGGGCGTAGGTGGCGTAAGCGACATTATGTCGGGCGTCAGAGTATATGTTTCAGCAACAGGCAGCACGCTCTGCATCGCCGGAGCCGACAACGCCGTTGCTTCGCTCTACAACGCTTCGGGCAGCCGCATTGCCGACATTGCTGTGGCTCACGAGGCTACCTACGACATGTCGGCACTCGCTACGGGCGTTTACTTCGTACGCTTGAGCCAAAACGGAACGGTTAAGACTTTCAAGGTGCTTAAACGAAAATAATAAGGTTTAAAATTTTGGGTTTGTAAAAAGAACAGTATTATTTATCGATTTTGTAAAAAAACCGCCGACTGTGAAGCCGACGGTTTTTTGTTTGGTTAGAAGTGTGTTACCAACTGATATCTGTTCTGTCGGAGAAATCCCACAGTTTGCCTTGAGTCAAGCCGAGGGCTTTGAGGTTCGTAAAGGTTATGTCTTCGTCGGGCGTATGCTCTGTAAGATATTTGCCATCTTCCGATAACTCATAATCACATGTAATTCCACCCATCAATAGAGTTCCGGTTGTTTCAGATGTCTTGGTAATAGTGACAGATACAGGTGATTTGTCTGCTAACACCAAATCGTTCAAGGCGATATTATTTTCGCCGGTTTTAGTTTGCGCCCATTCAACGTCTCCTTCGTCAGCCATATAGAACCCGGTATACATTCCGGGAGAATCCATATATGCGAACCATTCGAGGTCGGGAGTTACGCCGTCGTCTGCCAATCTGAACCAAGCAATTTTTTCCAATTGAGGTTCGTCAGTTTTCGGCTCTTCGGTGTCATCGTCGTCCGAGCATGACGTGAGTGAGAAACTGAAAGCTGCAAGCATTACTGCTGCAAGAAGTGTGGCTTGACGCGCTACGGTCCTGAAAATTTTCTTCATAGTGTTATTGTGGCTCTGTAACGAATTGTGTGGGTTTATAGCCATATAATCGCTGAAAAATAGTT
>JBJEDO010000012.1:0-7497 GCA_051872155.1 Candidatus Limisoma sp. | reverse complement strand
GTCGAAGCCGCCGGCCTGGATATTACGCCCAATAAAGGGATTTTATAGTTTAACCGAGTGCCGCAAGCTCTTCGAGCTAGCATCTTGGCGTTAACGAATTACCCGTTCTGCGCACGCCTTTAACCGAATACCGCAAGCTCTTCGAGCTAGCATCTTGGCGATACAAACCTCCTGCGGCGGTGGTTAGAGGTTATTGGTAAAGATACCATCGCCCGGTAGGTCGCAGCAAGCCGCGACCCTACTATGTTGATACTCAGGCATATAGGTGCGACCGGGATGACGTGGTAAAGATACCATCGCCCGATAGGTCGCAGCAAGCCGCGACCCTACCATGTTGATACTCAGGTATATAGATGCTATTCTGCGCCTATTTTACCGGGATTTTGTCGATGCGTTTTTGGTGTCGACCGCCCTCGAATGGCGTCGAAAGGAATGTTTTGACGATTTCGATAGCCTCGTCGTTGCTGATAAAGCGACCCGGCATGGAGAGTACGTTGGCGTTGTTGTGTTGACGTGCCAGACTTGCGATTTCGGGAATCCAGCAGAGCGCGGCGCGGATGCCTTGGTGCTTGTTGAGCGTGATTGTGATGCCTTGACCGCTGCCGCAGATGGCGATACCCGGATAGCATTCGCCGCTTTCTACCGCTAACGCGCAGGGATGTGCGAAGTCGGGATAGTCGCAACTGTCGGTCGAGTAGGTGCCAAAGTCTTTATAGTCAATGCCTTCCGCTTTGAGATAAGCGATAACAGCTTGCTTTGTGTCGTAGCCGGCGTGGTCGGAGCAGAGCGCCACCGGTTTTGTCTTGTCGATGATTGTCATAATATTTGGATTTTTTTATTTACAAATTTAAGGGCTATTGTTCGTTCGTGCAAGATTAGGGATGAATTCTCTCGATTTTTTTCGTTTGGGTTACGAGCGAAGGAATTTCGTTTTCGTAGTGGGTAACGTAGACGAGTGTGGCGTCGGTGTGGGCGGTGACTGCTTCGATGGCGGTGCGTGCGAGGCGTTTAGTCGGCGCATCGAGTCCGTGTAGCGGTTCGTCGAGAATCAGCATTTCAGGCTGTTTGATGAGCGTACGGACGAGCAGAACGAGACGTTGTTCGCCTGCCGACAGTGTGGTAAATCGGCGCTCGGCGAGGTGTGTGATGCCGAAAGCGTCGAGCCAACGCATAGCGAGTTCGACGTTGCGTGCGGGTTCGTTGCCGAATATGCCCACCGTGTCGCGGAGTCCTGCGGCGACGACAGCTTTGACGTTGCGTGCTTCGCGGAAGTAGAGGTGAATTTCCGGCGAGAGAAATCCGATGCGGCGTTTAATGTCCCAGATGCTTTCGCCGGAGCCGCGTCGGCGGTCGAAGATGGTGATGTCGTTGCAGTACGATTGCGGATTGTCGGCGCAGACGAGGCTCAGCAGCGTACTTTTCCCCGAGCCGTTAGGGCCGAGCAGTGCCCAGCGTTCGCCGTGACGCACGGTCCAGTCGACGTGGTCGAGGATTACAGTTTTGCCGTAGCACACGCGGCAGTCGCGCAGCTGAAATGCTATGTCGAAGTCAGCACCGGCGCGCTCTGCAGCGGGAATTTCGCCGAGGGTGCGTTCGGCAAAGAGTTCGCCGACGGCGGTGCGTGCGGCTGCGTAACCTGCCGATTTGACGTCGATTGTCGGCAGGATGCGGCAGTCGGTCATTGGGATGACGTAGTCGACGAATTCGGGCAGGTCGTCGGGGTTGCAAAGGAGTAGCACGACTGCTGTGCCGTCTGCCGACAGGCGTTGGAGCAGATCGTTGAGCAGTTGGCGTGAGCCGGCATCGAGTCCGATGTAGGGGTTGTCGAGAAAGAGCACGTTCGGGCATTCCGACAGGGCGTTGGCAATGAGGAATTTCCGCAGTTCGCCGCTCGACAGACTGTTGAGCGACTTGATCTCTATGTCGTTGAGATTGAGGTGCTTGCATATTGCGCGCCACGTTTCGCGGCCGGCTTTGCCTTCGATAAGGCTTCCGACGGTCGGCATGTCGTCGTTCATCGTGGCTTCGAAGCGCTGCTGGTAGTAGGTGTCGCTACAGCCGCTGAGGCTGTGTATGTCGGTGAATTCCAACACCTTGATGCTTATGCTTTTGCGGTCGCCGACGATTTTGTTCAACCCGAAGTTCCACCCGCGGGCGAGAATGTTGGCGAGCGACGTTTTGCCGGCGCCGTTGGGACCGATGATGGCGTGAGTGCGTCCTACGGCGATTCCGACGCCGTGAGGATTGTCGAGCGCAATGCCCGGATACTGCAGCCGCGGGCTGACCGCTTCAAAATAATACTCCATAAATCTTCAATTTGGCTGCAAAATTACGCATATCAGAAGAAAAATCATTACTTTTGTAACAAAAAAGAACACTTATGAAGTTTATATCATGGAATGTTAACGGGTTGCGCGCATGCGTCGGTAAGGGTTTCACCGAGGCGTTTGCGTCGCTCGATGCCGATTTCTTCTGCCTGCAAGAGACGAAGATGCAGCACGGTCAACTCGATTTGCAGTTCGACGGCTACGAGTCGTTTTGGAACTACGCCGAGAAGAAAGGCTACAGCGGCACGGCAATCTACGCGCGCCGCAAACCGCTTTCGGTGTCGTATGGCTTGGGCATCGACGAGCACGACAAAGAAGGTCGCGTTGTGACGCTCGAATACGACAATTTTTATCTCGTGACGGTCTATACACCCAATTCACAGGACGAACTGCGTCGCCTGGACTACCGCATGACGTGGGAGGATGCTTTTCGCGACTATTTGTGCCGTCTCGACGCGCAGAAGCCCGTTGTGGTTTGCGGCGATATGAATGTGGCTCACAAGGAGATAGACCTTAAAAATCCGAAGTCGAATCGCCGTAATGCGGGATTTACCGACGAAGAACGTGAAAAATTCGGCACGTTGCTCGATGCGGGCTTTACCGACACGTTCCGTCATTTCTATCCCGACCGCGAGGGCGTCTATTCGTGGTGGTCGTATCGCTTCCAAGCGCGTGCCAAGAATGCCGGCTGGCGCATCGACTATTTTTTGACATCAAAACGTCTCGACGACCGTCTTGTCAGCGCCGACATTCATACCGAAATTTTCGGCTCCGACCATTGCCCGGTCGAGGTTGTAATTGATTTGTAAAAGATTAAATATTATTAAAAATGTACGAAGATAGAATCGAAAAAGCCGTGGCTTTATTTAAGTCGGGCTACAATTGTTCGCAGTCGGTGGTAGCCGCGTTTGCCGACTTGTATGGCATCGACGAGGCAACGGCATTGCGTATGTCGTCGTCGTTCGGCGGCGGCATCGGGCGCATGCGTCAGACCTGCGGTGCGGCGTGCGGCATGTTTCTTCTCGCCGGATTGGAAACGGGTAGCATCGATGCCCAAGACCGCGAGGGTAAGGCGCATAACTATGCTGTGGTTCAGCAACTTGCTGCGCAATTTAAGGAAGAAAACGGTTCGCTGATTTGCGGCGAATTGCTCGGCTTGGTGCCCGGAGCGGCTACGCCTCCAACGCCCGAAGCACGCACCGAACAATACTACAAAAAGCGCCCGTGCGCAAAGATGGTCGAGACCGCGGCAACGATTTTCGCTCGTTTTTTGGAGTCGAAAGCCGAAGGATAGTGGATTATCCGACGTCCAGGTCGTTCAGATTCGGAGCGACCGAGGCGTCGATTGCTTATTGCTCTACATATTACACCGAAATATATAGAAATTTCGAATAGATTAACGTTGCTAAATTTTGCATTATTTAATATTTGTATATTATATTTTTTAAAAAATAATTTCTACCTTTGCGAAACTACGTAAAATGCCAACAGGTTACGTTAAATCCTTAATAATTTGATACAAATAACCTACAAAACTGTTATAAGATGAATATCAAAAAGCACCTAAGCGCTACGATTTGTAAGTGCTTAACGGCTGTGATAGCATTAATGGGCTATGTGGGCGCCAATTCGCAAGATTTGGGTCACATAAGCTACTATGAAGCAGCCGAACAAGGGTATCTTCGGAGCCCAATGGAGACAACCTCGGGCGTTGTTGCTACTAACAACCGCTATAACGAGATTTATCTCATCAAAGACAACAAGATTTCCACCCTATTCAGCGGCACAAACTGCGGTATCTATACGCAGTTGAGTAAAGACAAAAAGACCATCGGTCTGAAGGTCTTCGACGCTGATTTGAATCAAGCGCCGGCATTGCTCGACGTGGCTACCGGCAAACTTACCGTGCTCGAAGGCTACGTAGATCACTGCGGTCAAGTTTCGTTTGCCGACGACGGCACTATGGCGTATACGATGGGCAACGAACTCATCGTGCGCAACGGTGCGATGCGTAAGGCGTACAATTTGGGCGTATATGTCAACATTGCAAACATCTCTCCGGATGCTTCGCGTGTGGCTTATAGCACAATCGATGGCGATTCTTACATCGTCGACTTGGCGAGCGGCAACATCGAAAAAATTTCCGTAGCCGGCTTCGACGCTTACAATCCGGTATGGTCGCCCGACGGCAGCAAGATTGCGTTTGAGAAAGTCAACGGTACGCTGACCGTCTACGAGCGCGCTACTCGCAAGTCGTATCAAATCGGCGAGGCTGCTTCGGTGAAGTGGACCGACGACTCGCAAAACCTTATCTTTACTCGTGCCGAGCGCGAAAACGAGTTGATTGTCAACTCGGCATCGGTCATCCGTTCTTCTTTTAACGGTATGACTCAAACGTCGCTTATCGCGGCTCGCGTCGACTGTCCTACCGACGTCGCTCTTGCGTCAGACGGCAGCCTGTTGGTAACTTATGCCGGCGGAACTCGTAGCCTTAACAAAGTGGCTGTCAAGTCGTTTGGCGGCGCTATGGCGAAAGCGGGCAGCGAAGTTTCGCTCGTTTCGTTCACCAAAGGCAACCGCATCGGTCGAGTTGAAGGTCTTGACTATAACGTAGTTCGCAAGGTAATACCTACCGAAGCGAAGACGGCTGCCGGTAAACTTAAAGAAGGCTCTATCGGCGCTCTCGACATCCCGTATGTCAACCAAGTTTGGGACGTGCCGACAATCGGCGGAAGTTATTGCTACGGCTACTATAGCTGTGCTCCGTCTTCGTCGTGTATGCTTCTCGGCTACTACGGACTCCTTAATAAATACGCGTTGACTTCTCGCGCAAGCGGTGTCGGCACAGTGTATTATTCTTACTATGTAGGAGGTTCTTACACTTCTCCCAAGACAGGTCACGGCTTTACAAATACGCTTAACGTATCGGTTACCGGTTGCGGAACAACCTACGGTGTTTCCGGTGGTTATGCATATATGTGGACAGGCGGTACGCCTAATAGTGAGATGCCATCGTTCTATACCTATAATGGTATGAAGAGCGCATATATCAATTCGAGCTGGAGCACGTTCTGCTCGGAAGTGTCAGCCAACCGTCCTTATACGTTCTGCTTGCAAAACAATACCGGTGGTCACGTTGTGCTCGGTTTCCGCACTAACTGCTACGTTCAGTCGGGAACGACTACTTTCGTTTCAAAGACCGGTACTTTCGTTTGCCATGACCCGTACGGCGACTACAACGGCGCTTCTTACCCGAACTGGGACGGTCGCTACAGTTCGTACGACTGGCCCGGCTACAGCAACGGTTTTAAGAACATTAACACGTTCTATTGGGGATGTGTGGCTATTCCGCCTGATGGAACAACTACTTCGGACCCGACCATTACGGTCAATCCGACTTCGCTTAATTTTGAGTGCTATCAAAACGAGCACCCGACATTGTCGTTTACCGTTACAGGTAAAGACCTCAGTTCTGATATTACGGTCGCTTCAATCACTCCCGGTCGTTTTACTCCCGACGTTAGTAGCCTCGGTACAACCGGCGGTACGGTGAAGGTGACGTTCAACATCTCAGACGCTATCGGTACTTATGGCTCAGGTGGTACTGCTGTCGACTATAACTTCTACATCAAACTTACCAGCGGAAGCGTTTCGAAGACAGTGCCCATCACGGCAACCGTTAAGGCGCCGCCGTTGAACTTGACTGAAAAGTGGAACTTCTCGGAGCAACGCAACACTAAGACTCAGAAGAATTGGGATGCTTCGAAAGTGCGCAACTTCTGCTACAACGACGGTAAACTCTACTGCGTATACGACCATAGTAATATTAAGGTTATCAACGCACAAACCGGCGAAGACCTCGGCAACCTTAACGAAAACAGCATCGTTGGCGCCGGCACGTTGAAATACTGCGACGTGAAATGCATAGACGGTCACATCGTGGCTTGTAACCTTGCACGTACCGCCAATGGTGAAGACCTTCGCATCTACGCTTGGGATAGCGACACGGCTGAGCCTTACTTGCTTCTCAGCACAACCGACTTCCAGGGCATGACTCGCGTGGGCGACTGTATGGAGCTCGGCGGCAACTGGAGCGGCGACCTCCGCGTTGTGTTCTGCGTCGACGAAAACTCGCAAACCAAGATTATCGAATATCGTCGTAACAGCAGCGGCGCATGGTCGACAGTTGCTACGCTCGTTACTACCGACGGCTCTACTCAACTTGCTTCAGGTACAACCTCGCGCGCTTATCCGCAATCGTCAGGCTGGTGGGTCGACGGCAAGAGCTGCTACCCGTCGTGGTGTACAGGCACTGCTGGCGGCACAGCTACTCGTCAATGCCAAGTCAACACCGGCGAAACTTGGGGCGCAAGCCACCACGAATTTAACTGGCAGGGCGTCAAATATGCCGCTAACCTCAAGTTTAACGACCATACTTCTAACGACGACACCTATATGGGCGGTCGTATGAAGATTATTATCGACAATACGGGCAACTTCTCATCGACTACCGACGTGGGCGAATTCCCGAGCGACGGTCTTGGTAAGGTGACGAAGAACCTTAACGTAACCGGCGACTGTATGATTAACACCGACGGTTCGACCTACGTTGAGGCTTGGGTTTGCTCGACAAGCCAAGGTATGGCATATTACGCTTACGGCGACGTGCCTACGCACAGCGTTTCGCCGATTGAACCCGCAGAACCCGAACCGACCACTCCGACAATTTCGGCAGGCGCTTCGTCATTGAGCTTCTCAACCGTTGTCGGCACACCTACTACCAAGACGGTGAAAATCAGCGGTGCAAACCTCGAAGGTGCTATCAACCTCGCTCTCTCGGGTGCTAATGCAGGTCTCTTCTCGCTCAGCACAACCTCGATTGCACAAAGCGCAGGCTCGGCTGACGTTACTGTTACCTACAGCCCGACAGCAGAAGGTAGCCATAGCGCAACGCTCACGGCAACCAGCGCAAACGCAACGGCAGTGACCGTTTCGCTCACCGGCTCGGCTACGGCAAAAGCTCCGGTTGTTTCGTTCGACGACAATATCACATCGATGACTCAAGTATGGAACTACTCGGGCAACGCGACGCTCGGCTCATGGTTGGACATTTCTGACGACTACATCCGTACGATTGCTTACAAAGACGGCAAAATCTACGCGCTCCACT
>JBJEDO010000011.1:0-32864 GCA_051872155.1 Candidatus Limisoma sp. | reverse complement strand
TGCTCAATGACTGACAGCCTCATTATTTAACTTTTCTTATGAAACAGGCTCTAAAGTTCAACACGATGGCGTTCGTTGCCTTCAACATAAATAGCGCTGAACGGGCGCGCCGGGCAGAGATTCTCGCAAGCACCGCAACCGATGCATCGCTCGGTGTCGACTGCGGGAATTCGCAGCGACTCTTCGTCGTCGGGATTTATCGACACCATCGTAATCGCGCCAACCGGGCAATGACGTGCGCAGTTGCCGCAGCTGACGCCTTCGGCAGCGGGCAAACAATTTTCGCGAATCCACACGGCGTGGCCTATATGGATTGCCGTCTTTTCGGCGGGCGTGACAGCACGAATAGCCCCGGCAGGGCACACCTGCGAACATTCCGTACACTCGGGACGACAATAGCCGCGGTCGTACTGCATCTCGGGTTGCATCAACGTCGCCAAATCGCCCGACGGACGAAGCACACCGTTCGGGCACGCCGAAATACACAATTGACACGCCGTGCAGTGCTGAGCGAAATGCCGTATGCTCTGCGCACCGGGAGGCACGAGCCGCGTGGCGCGCTCGGGCAACTGCTTGTCGGCAATCACGGCAAGTCCGCCGTCGACGGCTTTCTCCTCGGCACGCAATGCCGAAGCGGCGGCAACTGTTGCTGCGGTGGCAATAAATCCGCGCCGCGATTTGTCGACTTTCGGCACGTCCGACGTCCGACGTCGGCGGCTATACGAAATGGCGTGATGCGAGCAATTGTTCAGGCAATCCATACACGTAACGCAGCGCGTATAGTCGATGGCATGTTGCTTCGAGTCAATGCACGACGCTTTGCACTTGCGTGCGCAGACGCCGCAATTGACGCATTTATCGGTATTGATAATCGGTCTGAGCAACGAAAACTTCGACAAGTAGCCGAGCACGGTACCAACCGGGCAAACGGTGTTGCAGTAGGTTCTACCACCGCGCCATGCAAGCACAGCCACCACTATCGCCGACACGCCGGCGACAATCAGCGTCGGCAGGCTCTTCAACCACACGTCGACGCTATAGAATGCGTAACTGTCGGCGCGCTCCGAGGCGTATGCCAACAAATTGTTCGCCCAACGATAGACGGGTTGAAAGAAATTGCTCGCAATTCTGCCGTACGAAGCATAGGGGTCGAGCAACGCGGCAATCGGCACGAGTCCGGCAACGAGTGTAACCACCATCAGCACCAAGAAAGCAATGCGCAGCCAACGACGTTCGGGGCTGAACGTGTAGGGCAATTTCTTCTTTCGGCGACCGATGCGTGCCACAATGTCTTGGAAGATGCCCAGAGGACAAATCACCGAGCAATACACTCTGCCGAAAACGAGCGTCAGTGCCACAAGCAGCACGACGGCAACCACATTCAGCGCCAGCACAGCCGGAACAAACTGAATTTTTGCCATCCAGCCGAACCACTGATGTACAACTCCCGTAAAATCGAGAAACAATGCAGTTACTATCAAGAATGACAAAGCGGCTAACGATATTCTTACTTTACGCAACATAGCGAGATATTTTTACTTATTTGCAAACAGACTTCGAAAGACTTCCTCGACTTTAGCCACCTCGACGACACGAATGCCGCGATTCGACAGGTCGGTGCCTTTCACGTTGTTATGAGGTATATAGATTGTTTTAAAACCGAGTTTGGCAGCTTCGCTGATTCGCTGCTCAATGCGAGTTACGGGGCGAATTTCGCCGGTCAACCCTACTTCGCCGGTCAGAGCAACGCCGTGAGGAATTGCCATGTCGACGTTCGACGAGAGCGTTGCCGTAATGACAGCCAGGTCGAGCGCCGGGTCGTTGACACGCAAACCGCCGGCAATGTTCAGAAATACGTCTTTCTGCGCAATCTTAAAGCCGACGCGCTTTTCGAGCACTGCCAACAACATATTCATCCGCTTGGCGTCGAAGCCCGTCACCGAGCGCTGCGCCGTGCCGTAGGCTGCCGTGCTGACAAGTGCCTGCGTTTCAATCAAGAACGGACGTGCGCCGTCGATTGCCACGCCGATTGCCGTACCCGAAATCGGCTCTTCTTTGTCGGTCAAGAGCAATTCCGAAGGATTCGACACCTCGCGAAGACCTACCTGCGTCATCTCGTAGATGCCCAATTCGGAAGTGCTGCCGAAACGGTTCTTTATCGAGCGCAAAAGCCTGTACATATAGTGGCGGTCGCCTTCAAACTGCAACACGGCGTCGACGATATGCTCAAGCACTTTCGGACCTGCCAACGTGCCTTCCTTATTAATGTGTCCGATAAGGATGACCGGCACGCCGCTTTCTTTAGCATACTTGAGCAACTGCGCCGAACATTCGCGCACCTGCCCTACACTGCCCGCCGACGATTCGAGCGCCTCCGACGCTATGGTCTGTATCGAATCGATGACCAAAATGCCCGGCTTGGAGGCTTCGACTTGCGTAAAAATTTTCTCCAACGACGTTTCGCAAAGCACATAGAGTTCGCCGCCGTCGGCACCAAGTCGGTCGGCACGCATCTTGAGTTGGCGCGCACTTTCCTCGCCCGACACATACAATACGCGTCGGCTGCGGATGCGCAACATATTTTGCAGCACGAGCGTCGATTTGCCGATGCCGGGTTCGCCGCCGATGAGGATAATGCTACCAGTCACCAATCCGCCGCCAAGCACGCGATTGAGCTCACCGCTGGGCATGGGAATACGCTCCTCCGCCACTTGCTCAATGTCGCCGAGGCGCACCGGCTTCGTCGATAGCATCGACCCCGGAAGGAGTGCTTCGCGACTGTTGGACGTCGACACTTTTTCCTCCACATAACTGTTCCATGCGCCACATGCCGGGCACTTGCCCAGCCATTTCGGCGACTCGTTGCCGCATTCGCTGCAAAAATATACTGTCTTTGTTCGCTGCTTTGCCATAACTTATCTCATTCTGCGTCGAAATTCACTGACCACAATTGCCGTCGCCATACCGACGTTGAGCGACTCCGATGTCGGCACGTCGCCCGGCCATGACGGTATCAACAATTTGCGCTTAGCATATTGCTTAACCTCCGAAGAAATGCCGGTTCCTTCATTGCCCATAACGATAAAACCTCGTTCGCTCAAGTCGGCACTGTAGATGTTTTCGCCTTCGAGAAACGTTCCGAAAACAGGCAAATTGGCATACCGCTTAAACAGGTCGGGCAGCGATGTATAGAACACGCGGACGCGCGAAATGGCGCCCATCGTGGCTTGCACAACCTTGGGATTGTAAACGTCGACAGTGCCATCGGAGCACACTATGTTGTAGATGCCAAACCAATCGGCAATGCGCATAATCGTGCCGAGGTTGCCCGGGTCTTGCACGCCGTCGAGCACAATCGCCAGCCCGCTGCGAAGGTCAACGTCGTCGAGCCGCACGTCGGGCATCTCGTAGACGGCAATCACATCGGTAGCGGTCGTCAGGTTCGACATTCGGTCGAGTTGCATGCGCGAAGCCGGTGTGCCGTCGACCTCGGGATGCGAGGCGAGCCACTCGGCAGTAGCAAAAACGCCGCGCACACGAAATTTGCCATAGGTATCCAATACGCATTTCGTACCTTCGGCGGCAAAACATCTATCCTGCACCCGCACCTTCTTCCGCCCGAGCGAATGCACCCATTTTATTGTATTTCCGGTCAATTCCATATCCCAAAATTAGCACAAATCTTTGACACATCAAAGAATTGCAATAATTTTTGCATCTGAACATCCGGAAATCGCAATCTCAAAACAGAGCTTTGGGCAATAAAACGACAAACTATAACGAAAAATCTCAAAAATAAAAGAAATTATATACAAAATTGCTTGTTTTCTATCTAAAACAACATTATATTTGCTCTCGAAAAAAATCATATAAACATTAGCACAATTTATGAGAAAATTATTATTTTTATTGTTTTGTTCTTTTACAATTACTTGTTGTACAAACTCCATAATGGACGATGAACAACTTAAATTGACAGAAACTATAGTAAAAGATGGAGATTATGAGAATAAAGTTAATCTAACTGACATTCTCACTCTAACACAAGGACTAAATGTAGGGACAAGATCATCTGAACCACATAGCACATTGGAAGTTGAATGCATAGTAAACAACTCTGACGATACCATTCTATTTGTAAGGAAAATTCAAAATGGTGGCTGGACGATTTATTCTTCAGACAAACGAGTTCCTGCTATTGTTGCCCAAAGTAAGAGCGGATCATTTGATGAATTAATGAAAATAGATGGAGCAAGGCTATGGCTACAATCTATCGCTGATGATATGACAATCATCAAGAATCTTCCTGATGAAAAGCTTAACTTTACAGAAAAAGAAATTGCATGTAACAAGTCTTTTTGGAAATCTATTTCATCTCCTAACGAATTTATTAAAGAGAATCTTTTGGAAGGTACAAGAGCAATAAATAAAGATTTAATACCTATTTCAGGTCATTATGAATATCGTTTCAGCACTACTTATTCAGAAGTATATGACTCTATCCCAAGAATGATTGACACAGATTGGAAACAAGGCTACCCATATAATCAATATTGTCCACTAAAATCAAATAGCAATGATGTCCATGCACCTGCAGGTTGCGTTGCTATTGCTGGAGCACAAATGCTCTATTTTCTTCATAATTCCTTAGGAGTACCAGTTACTGCTCCGTCAGAAGCATACTGCAACGGAAATATTAACTCCTATACATGGGATCAAACGAACTACAACTCTGATATTTGGAATTATATGAAAAATAATGGAATTTATGCGGCTCCTTTGATTGCCAATGTCGGTAGACGATTAAATATGAAATACGGAGATATTAGTTCCGGTGCTTACACTAGCGACCTCGTTAACAAAGTCTTTGCTCCATACGGAATTAATTGCACATACACAAATTATGATACAAATTATTTAAAGAATAGTTTGACTAATGGTATGCCCGTGCTTTTAGATGCATTATCTAAGCGCACCACAAATAGTGGCTCTGAAAAAGTTGGGCATGCATTTATAGCTGATAGATACAAGCGCACTCGCACTGTTACGGAAAACCATTATGTATGGGTATATGATTCTATTCCACCCAAAACTCCAATCAAAATGGTGCCAGATAAAATTGAGTATAGATATTCTTCGCCTGAGATCAGTATGATTGGTATTAATTGGGGTTGGGGGTCAGACTGTAATATTCCTGATGAATGGTTTAGTTTAACCGGAGATTGGATTAGTAGAAGTAACGAATCTTACAATTGGAATATCAATCGTCATATGATATATAATTTTCAAGTCATTAATAACTAATATTTTACGAAGATGAATAAGGTAAATATTATATTGATTACATGCTTATGTATATTTTGCCAATCATGCAGGAATGATGATATTGATGCAAGTAAAAATGGAACAAATTATGATTTTAATCTCTCTGATGAAGGAATGCTTCTTGATGGAGGTAGAATTTCTGATATTAGCCTTTATTGTTTAGAAAAAAATGATACCACGATCGGAGAACTATGGTTTGAATATTACCCTAAAGTAAAGACTGTTAAAGATTACAATTCTTTCGAATTATATTTAATGCTTAATAGGAATGCTTATGTCTATAATTCCGACAATAAAGAAGAAATGTCATCTATATATAAAATAGAATTGGAATATGAGAGAGAGAGATCACAGTTTATTTATGATAGCTACAAAGAATACCTTCAAAAAGCAAGTGCCGGATGGCCTGCATTATTCACAGCATTTATAAATGGAGAAGTTTCCATTACATGCGACAAAATTTTATATGGAGAAAAGCCGGGAACAAACTTAATTTCATATTTTTCAGTTTTCGCCGAAAGTCGTTGTATTCCAATAGGTGTAGAAAGCCCCAAATTTTTATATGATTTCGGAGAAGACATACCTACAGAAGCAGCAAAACTGTTTATAAATGAAACCTGGCTCCAACCTAAGTATTTTTTGGAATTTTCAAAACAGCCAAGCGAAAAATATGACGAATTAACTTTATCCATTACGCTTCCTATAAAGAAAGAGCATACCAGAAACATAGCTGTGTCGAAATATAGAGGTACAAGTTTTAAGCAAAAATACTCTGAAAATGTGTTTAGTTCTAAATGTCAAATAAAGTTCAAGTGGGACTAATCTTTGGATGTTATAAATTTGTTTTTGCGCTCGATTTAGTGGACTTTTAGATAAAGTAGGCTGCATCTCGGTGAAAAAACGGCTTCGCCGTGGTTAGAGGTTAGTGTTGAGTGGTTAGTGAAAAACCCTCTAACCTATAACCTCTAACCACTAAACACCGCTGAAAGCGGTTAAAAATTTGTTTTTGCGCTCGATTTGCACTATTTTTGCATTGACTAATGCTCGAGTGGCAAATGAACACGTCAACTATTAACACGAACAACAGAAGCACATTTTTATACCATCTATTGGCGCTCTTTGTGTCAATCGTATGGGGTGTGTCGTTTATATCGACGAGCAAGTTGCTCGACGCCGGTATCGGTCCTACCGAAATCTACATTTTAAGGTTTTTGATGGCATACGTAGTTCTTTTGGCAATTACGTGCCGACACATCCGCAGCGAATCGTTCAAAGACGAAGCACTGTTCATCATTTGCGGACTTTGCGGCGGCTCTATATATTTTATAGGTGAAAACACGGCGCTGCAATACACCCTTGTGACCAACGTGTCGCTGCTTGTCACGCTTGCGCCTATCCTTACGGTGCTGCTCACGAAGTTGATGTACAAAACCGAGAAGTTTTCGAAGGGATTCATAATCGGCTCAACGATAGCGTTTTTGGGCGTTGCGTGCGTGATTTTCAACAGTAGTTCGAGCATCGAAGTTAAGCCGGTCGGCGACCTTCTGTCGATTGCCGCCGCGCTGAGTTTTGCCATTTATTGCATTGTTGTCAAGAAACTTAACGCTCGCTACGACACGCTGTTTATCACTCGCAAGATATTTTTCTATGGCATTATTACGGCGCTCCCGTTTTTGGCATTTCAAGAGAAGTCGATGGATTTCGGCGTATTGCTCTACCCGATTACATGGCTTCACCTCGGCTTCTTAGGGCTTGTATGCTCTATGCTTGCCTACATAATGTGGAACGAAGCCATCAACAATCTCGGTGCGTCGCGAGCATCCAACTATCTCTATCTCTCGCCCGTAATAACGTTGATAGCATCGATTCTGATACTCAACGAGCCGGTTACGGCAGTAGGCTACATCGGCTGTGCGCTGACTATCGGCGGCGTTGTCGTTTCGGAAAAGCTCAAGATCTAAGTTTCACGAAGGAAATCGATTTCGTCGACCACTTGGCGAGCCACAATGCGGCACGTCGAGTCGGCATTGGCAAGTTCGGCTTGCGCCATAGCGTAGACCGCATCGAGATTCTCCAACTTCTGCAAGCAAAGCAGATTCATCGCCAAGCGCAATGCAGCATACGTGTCGGCGCCACTGAGTTCGCCCACCAAGGCTTCGGCGTCGGGCAAATTACGCACAAGCTTGAAGCACAGCAGGTCGACGAGTTCGCGCGTGTCGGCTTGCGCAAGCAGTTCGGCGGCAATCTGCCGAGTCAACCGATCGAGCGGGAAGACCAGCACGGCGAGGAGTCGGCTTTCGCGAGTCGACGTGTTTTGCCAAAGCGTTTCAGCCAATTCCGTCGACTTCTGCAAGCGCGCAGCCATGGCGTCGAGTTGCGAAAGTTGAAGTCCGAAGATAATCTTATAAGGAGAGCCGGCGCGGCGCAATCGGTCGGCGATTTCGCCATTGCGTAGCGCGAAAAATTCGCTCTTAATGGCACGGATTTGTTCGTTGTCTACCATAATTTGAAGTAAAGGGTGCACCCGCGAAGGCACACCCTTTTGCTATATTAATAATGTATTAACTACTTGTCGAGAGCTTGGAGAGCTTCTTCGTCGCCAAGTTGATAATAGATATTGCTGAGGATGCGTTTTGCGTTAGCGTTAGTGTCGTCGAGTTGGTATGCTCTTTCCATGTAGGGAAGCGCTTCTTTCAACAACGGAATCAATTTTTCTTCTTTAGCCTTTGCATAATCAGAGCGGTTCATTGATTCCATTTCCTTTTGTTGAGCAACGACCTTCTTCATAACGATACGACCGGCATTGAAATAGCCTTGAGCCAACGTGTTGTCGATTTCGATTGCTTTCTTGAACTCATTCAAAGCGGCATCTTCGTCACCCTTGTTTTCAACGATAAGTCCCTTGAGGTTGAGCAACTCAGCGTTGTTGGCATCGATTTGGAGAGCGCTGTTGATAAGATTTTCGGCAGAGTCGAATTCTTCGCGGTTGAGTTTGTCGTTGATTAAGATGTTCATATATTGAATATCCTTACCGCCGAACACCTGCAAAGCTTCTTCAGCGATAGCCACGATAGCAGCGTTGTCTTGCGCTTGAGCGGCGCAGTTGAGAGCATAGTCGTAAGCTTCTTTGTGCTTGTAACCGAGTTTGCGAGCGTTGGCAAAAGCACCTACAGCGTCTTTCGGATTGCCGGCTTGCCACAAAGCGATACCTTGATAGTAAGCGGTCAAACCAAGGATTGTGTCTGCCACAACGAATTTCGAGCGGTCAGCCAAACCTGAATAAGGAAGACCTGCATAGATGCCCCAAGCTTCAGCAGCTTCAGCATAGTGCTTAGCATCGTAAAGGAGACCGCCGGCGCGGTTGAAGTCTTCGTGACGAGTTACAAGAGTGTTAACAATTTCTTTCGAATATTTTGTTTTCACTTTGACAGAACCGTCTTTTTCCAACTTGTAAGAACCGTCCTTTTCGAGTTGCTTAACAGAGTCGAGAGGAAGAGCGGTCATAAAGTATTTGTAACCCTCAACCATTGAGTTACCCATCAAAACGGTATCGATAGGTTGCTTCATCATCATCGCCGTTTGTTGCTTGTCGTAGATGGCGAAATTAGCTTTGCCGGCAACATACCAAGTTTTAGCGTCACCCTTTGTTTCGTCGTTAGTAAGCGCAGGCTTGATATTGTTAGCCGCAGACACGAGCGCGTTAAGGTCCGGATTTAGACCGCCAATTGCCTTTTCAACATCCTTCACGGCATCCTGTTGTGCAAATGCGCCAAGCGATACAATGGCACATAGCGTCAAAATCGATTTTCTTTTCATTGTTTAATAGATTTACTATAGTTAATCATTGTTTGTGAAATCAAATAATTCGCCCTGTTTGGGTTCTGCGGTGTTGTCGGCAGCGGTTTCAGGAGCATTTTCAGTAGCCGGTGCTTCGCCTTCTACCGGTGCTTCTTCAGCCGTTTCTTCAACATCTTGGGCCGCCGGCACTTTGCAAACCGAAGCGATTTCGTCGCCGCGCTTTTCGAGGTTGATAAGTTTTACGCCTTGAGTTGCACGACCCATAACGCGTGCGTCAGAAACCTTCATACGGAGCGTTACGCCCGACTTGTTGATGATTACCAAGTCGTTATCTTCCGACACGGCGTTGATAGCAACGAGTTTACCTGTCTTTTCGGTAACGTTGATGGTCTTGACACCCTTACCGCCACGGTTCGTGATACGATAGTCGTCGACAACCGAGCGTTTGCCGTAGCCTTGCTCGCTGACTACCATAATCGTTTCGTCGGAGTCGGCGGCAACGGTTACCATTCCAACCACTTCGTCGTCGCCGCCGTCGAGCACCATACCTTTGACACCCGTCGACATACGTCCCATCGGGCGAACTGTGCGCTCGTTGAAGCGGATAGCGCGACCGTTGCGGTTTGCCAACAGAATTTCGGCATTGCCGTCGGTCATTTCTACGCCGATAAGGCGGTCGTCGTCGCGAATGATGATTGCGTTGACGCCGACTTGGCGCGGACGTGAGTATGCCTCGAGCGACGTTTTCTTGACGATACCGTTCTTCGTGCAGAAGATGAGGTTGTGGGTGAGCGTAAACTCTTTGTCGTCGAGTTTCTTCACGCGGATAAATGCGTTAACCTTGTCGTCGGCATCGATGCTGAGAAGGTTTTGAATAGCGCGACCCTTCGAGTTTTTCGTACCTTCGGGAATGTCGTAGACCTTGAGCCAGTAGCAACGGCCTTTCTGCGTAAAGAAGAGCATATAGTTGTGCATCGAAGCGGTATAGACATGCTCGATAAAGTCTTCGTCGCGAGTGTCGCTACCTTTGGCACCAACGCCGCCGCGGTTTTGTGCACGAAATTCCGACAAAGCCGTACGCTTGATGTAGCCGAGGTGCGAGATGGTGATTATCATATCGTCGTCGGCATAGAAGTCTTCGGCGTTGAATTCTTCAGAAGCGTAAACGATATCCGTTTTGCGTTCGTCGCCGTATTTTTCGCGAGTTTCGATGAGTTCGTCTTCAATCACCTTGCGGCAAACGCTGTCGTCGTTGAGCACGGAGTTGAGGAATTCGATTTGACGTTCGAGTTCTTCGTATTCGGCATGAAGTTTTTCGATGCTCATACCGGTAAGAGCGCTCAGACGCATATCTACGATAGCACGTGTTTGCGGGTCGTCGAGACCGAAACGCTCCGACAACTTGGCGCGAGCCTCTTCGGTGGTCGACGATGAGCGAATGATGTGAACCACTTCGTCGATGTTGTCGCAAGCAATAATCAAGCCTTCCACGATGTGCGCACGCTCCATAGCCTTGGCAAGCAAGAAGCGCGAGCGGCGGATAACCACCTCATGGCGGTGGTCGACGAAGGCTTCGATGATTTCTTTAAGGTTGAGCACCTTGGGCACACCGTTAACCAAAGCCACATTGTTGACGCTGAATGCCGATTGCAATTGCGTCATCTTGTAGAGCTTGTTGAGCACGACGTTGGCGTTGGCATCCGACTTGAGGTCGATAACGATGCGCATACCTTGGCGGTCCGACTCGTCGTTGACGTCGGAGATGCCGTCAATCTTTTTCTCCTTGATGAGGTTGTCGATACTCTTAACGAGTTCCGACTTATTTACGTTGTAAGGAATTTCGGTAACGATAATTCTATCGTGTTCGTTTTCGGTCTCGACCTCGGCACGTGCGCGAACTACGACGCGACCGCGACCGGTTTCGTAAGCCTCTTTTACGCCGGCGTAGCCGTAAATTGTACCGCCCGTGGGGAAGTCGGGGGCTTTGACGTGCTGCATCAACTCTTCGATGGTGATGTCGCGATTGTTGAGCAACGCAATCGAAGCGTTAATGGCTTCGGTAAGGTTGTGAGGCGGCATATTGGTAGCCATACCTACGGCGATACCCGACGCACCGTTGACGAGCAAGTTCGGGAAGCGAGTAGGAAGCACAACCGGTTCTTTTAATGTATTGTCGAAGTTTGGAACGAAGTCAACTGTATCTTCATCGATGTCGCGCATCATTTCCTCGCCCATCTTAGCCAGACGAGCCTCCGTGTAACGCATGGCAGCCGGCGAGTCGCCGTCGACCGAGCCGAAGTTACCTTGCGGGTCGACCAACGTGTAGCGCAACGACCAATCTTGTGCCATACGTACCATCGTAAGATAAATCGAAGAGTCACCGTGCGGGTGATACTTACCCATTACCTCACCGACAATACGCGCTGATTTCTTTTTCGGAGCCGTTGACGAGCTCCCCAACTTTTCCATCCCGAACAACACACGGCGATGCACCGGCTTAAAGCCGTCGCGCGCATCCGGTAGCGCCCGGGCAACGATAACCGACATTGAGTAATCGATGTAAGCACTCTTCATCTCTTTCTCAATATCAATCTTTTGAATACGATCTTCTGTCATATAGTTTTTTTACTTATTTTCATAGCCACACCCGGTGGCAATTAATTCTCTCGACAAAGCCGGAAGCAGAATCGACAACAACCGTCATTTCAGCCCCGCTTTATCTTTGCAAAGATAATAAGAATATGCCAAATAGCCTAATTTATAATAAGGTCTTTTTACCTATAAAATGCTAAAATTTTAAAATATATTTTTTAAGCAACTATTATTGGCGAATAACGGCAAAAACAGAGCAGAATAATTCCGTTTCTTAATATTTGGCACTATTTTTGTATCAATTTTTCGAAAACGATGAATATGAAATTTAAAGAGAACTCAAAATATAAGATCGACGACGAGCGAATTATGCCGACAGTCGACGGATTCGACAACAACGACTACGAGGAAGAAGAGCCGTATGACAACAGCGCATCGCAGCCTCAGAAAGGTCAGAAATCTACCGGCAGCACAACGGCAAAAGCCAATAGCGACACTCCGGTGCTCGACAAATACGCCGTCGACATAACAAAAGCCGCCGAAGAAGGGCGTATCGACCCCGTCGTGGGACGCAATCGCGAAATCGACCGACTGATACAGATTCTCAGTCGCCGCAAGAAGAACAACCCCGTGCTCATCGGCGAGCCCGGCGTCGGAAAGTCGGCGATTGTCGAAGGACTGGCGCTCAGAATCAAGCAGCGCAAGGTGTCGCGTCTGCTTTTCGACAAGCGCATTATGTCGCTCGACATGGCGGCAATCGTGGCAGGAACGAAATTTCGCGGACAGTTTGAAGAGAGAATCAAAGCCGTCATCGACGAACTTAAAGCATCCGACGACATAATCCTCTTTATCGACGAAATCCACACCATCGTCGGTGCCGGAAATGCCGGAGGCTCTATGGACGCAGCCAACCTGCTTAAGCCGGCTCTGGCGCGCGGCGAATTGCAGTGCATCGGCGCTACGACGCTCGACGAATACCGCAAGACGTTCGAGAAAGACGGCGCTCTCGACCGCCGTTTCCAAAAGATTATCGTCGACCAAACCACCGCCGACGAAACGCTCGAAATTCTCAAGCAAATCAAGGATAACTACGAGAAATTTCACAACGTAAAATACACCGACGAAGCGCTTCGTGCCTGCGTCAAACTCACCGAACGCTACGTCAGCGACCGCGCATTCCCCGACAAGGCTATCGACGCGCTCGACGAAGCCGGTGCCAAAGCGCACGCTGCCAACGTCGAAGCACCCAAAGAAATCGAGCAACTCGAACAAAAAATCGCCGATGTTACAAAGAAAAAACAAGCGGCGGCGATTGCTCAAGACTTCGAAGCGGCAGCCAACTATCGCGACGAAGCCGAGATGCTCAAAAACGAGCTGAACGCACGAAAAACGGAGTGGGAAAGCTCACTCGCCGAGAATCGCCAAACCGTTGACGAACAGTCGATTGCCGAGGTAGTAGCCACGATGACCGGCGTACCCGTGCAACGCATTGCACGTTCGGAAGGTTCGCGACTGCTCGCTATGAAAGACGAACTCAAAGCGCGTATCGTCGGGCAAGACGAAGCCATCAATAAGATTGTAAAAGCCATTCAGCGCAACCGCGTCGGACTGAAAGACCCCAACCGACCTATCGGCGCATTTATGTTCTTAGGCCCCACCGGCGTCGGCAAAACCCACATGGCTAAAATGCTTTCGGAATATCTATTCGACACCAAAGACTCACTCATACGCATCGACATGAGCGAATATATGGAAAAATTCGCCGTGTCGCGACTCGTTGGAGCGCCTCCGGGCTACGTCGGCTACGACGAGGGAGGACAACTCACCGAAAAGGTGCGCCGTCACCCCTACTCCGTCGTGCTGCTCGACGAATTGGAGAAAGCCCATCAAGACGTGTTCAACATGCTGCTGCAAGTGATGGACGAAGGCCGACTCACCGACAGTTTCGGCAGAACAGTCGACTTTAAGAATACCATAATAATAATGACGTCGAACATCGGTACTCGCCAGCTGAAAGACTACGGCAACGGCATCGGATTCGACACCGGCACCGACCGTCAAGAGCAGTCGCGAAGCATCATACAAAAGGCTCTGAATAAGACCTTTGCGCCGGAATTCATCAACCGTATCGACGACATTGTGATGTTCAACAGCCTCGAGCGCGACGACATCTACAAGATTATCGACATCGAGCTCGAAGGATTCTACCGCCGCGCCGCAGAGTCGGGTTATGCCATCGAAATTACCGACAGCGCAAAAGCATTCTTGGTCGGCCGCGGCTACGATGCTCAATACGGCGCACGTCCGCTCAAGCGCGCCATCCAGGAATACATCGAAGACGACCTGGCAGAGCTGATTCTCGCCGACACAATAACCCGCGGCGACACTCTCCGCATCGACCACGTCGACGACGAGCCGCGTCTGAAGATGTCGGTTGCCCGTGTATGACAAAATTTCATATCTTCACGATAAAATGTCACACTAACTGCGTGTGGCATTTTTTTTGCACATAATTCCGCCGGAAATCAAAAAAAACAATCATATATGCAAAAAGGTAAAATTGGTGTAACCACCGAAAACATCTTCCCGGTCATTAAAAAGTTTTTGTACAGCGACCACGACATTTTCTTGAGAGAGATGGTCTCGAACGCAATCGATGCCACTCAAAAGTTGAAAACGCTTTCTTCCTGCGGCGAATTCAAAGGCGAATTGGGCGACCTTCGCGTTGAAATCAAGCTCGACAAAGAAGCCGGCACGTTGACAATTTCCGACAAAGGTATCGGTATGACAGCCGACGACGTTGACAAATATATCAACCAAATAGCATTCTCCGGCGCCGAAGAATTCTTGGAAAAATACAAAGACAGCGCAAACTCGATAATCGGTCACTTCGGTCTCGGTTTCTACTCGGCATTTATGGTGTCGAAAAAAGTGGAAATCCGCACCCTTTCGTGGCGCGACGGCGCGCAAGCCATCAGCTGGGTGTGCGACGGTAGCCCCGAATTCGAAATCAACGACATCGAAAAGGCTGAACGCGGCACCGACATCGTGCTCTACATCGACGACGAATGCAAAGAATTTCTTGAGAAAGACAAGATTGAGCAACTCCTCAAAAAATACTGCAAATTCTTGCCCGTACCCATCGTTTTCGGCAAGCGCCAGGAATGGAAAGACGGTAAGATGGTCGACACCGACGACGACAACATTATCAACGACGTCAAGCCGGCTTGGACCTCTCAACCGACCGAACTGAAAGACGAAGACTACATCAAATTCTATCACGAGCTATATCCCGGCGAAGACGACCCGTTGTTCTGGATTCACCTCAACGTCGACTACCCGTTCACGCTCACAGGTATCCTCTACTTCCCGAAATTCAAGAACAACCTCGACCTTCAGCAAAACAAGATACAACTCTACTGCAACCAGGTGTTCGTCACCGACTCGGTCGAAGGCGTTGTGCCTGAATTTATGATGATTATGCGCGGCGTTATCGACTCGCCCGACATCCCGTTGAACGTGTCGCGCTCATACCTGCAAAGCGATGCAAACGTCAAGAAAATCTCTTCGTACATCACAAAGAAAGTGGCATCGCAACTCGAGAACATCTTCAAAAACCGTCGCAACGAATTCGAAGAAAAGTGGGACGACGTGAAGATTTTCATCGAATACGGTATGCTTACCGACGACAAATTCTGCGACGCCGCAATGAAGTTCGCTCTGCTGAGCAACACCGAAGGCAAACGCTTTACACTCGACGAATACAAGCAACTCATCGAAGCAACCCAGACCGACAAAGAAGGCAACCTCGTCTACCTCTACACAACCGACAAAACCGCGCAATTCAGCCACGTTAAAGCCGCTACCGACAAGGGCTACGACGTGCTCGTCATCGACGACCAACTCACGAGCCCGTTCATCGGTCTGCTCGAACGCAAACTCGACAAAGCGCATTTCGTCAGAGTAGACAGCGACATCGTCGACAACCTTATCGTCAAAGAAGACCGCAAAGCCGTTGAGATGACCGAAAGCGAACGCAACGCAATGACCACTCTCTTCAAGTCGCAAATCCCGACAATCGAGAAAAGCGATTTCCTCATCTCGTTTGAGTCGCTCGCCGAGACAGCAACGCCCGTGCAAATCACCCAAAGCGAATACCAACGCCGTATGAAAGATATGGCTAAAGTTCAGCCCGGTATGGCATTCTTTGCCGACTATCCCGACTGCTACAACCTGATTCTCAACGCAAACCACCCCATCTTGAAGCGCATCATCGCCGACGCTCACGCCGCGCTCGATGCGACGATTTCGCCTATCGATACCGAACTCACTGCAGTCAACGAGCGAATCAAAACTCTGCGCGATAAGAAAGACGCTACCGACGACGAAAAAGCGCAACTCAAAAACGAAGAGGCTCAAGCTGAACAACTCCGCGACAAGCAGAACAAAGCAATTGCCGACTATGCCGCTACAGTTCCCCAAATCGGTCAACTCATCGACATCGCTTTGCTCGGCAACAACCTCCTCCGCGGCGAACAGCTCGACAACTTCTTGAAGCGCTCAATCGACCTTCTGAAATAAATTATCACCTCAACATAGTGATTCCGGCGAAGAATTTCCACCACGGAGATTCTTCGCTTTTTTGTTAAAAATACAGCCCGCATTAGTCTAAAAAAACACTAATAATTATGAAGAATTACAATATTTTTCAGTTAAATAATATGTTATGCAACATTTTTCTTTTCTATAAAAAAAATAATATTTAAATTCGTCGAAAGATTTTATAAACCATTATAAGTAAAACTCCAAAACATATAGTCCCTATGAGTTACCTAAAGTTCGATAAGAACTTGCTGATCAACCTCGACCAATCTCTCCCGAAAGAGATATTGAGGACCAACAAAGCAGGTGCTTATCATTGCACAACGGTGACGGGCTGTAACACACGCAAACAGCACGGACTTCTCGTCATCCCAATCAAAGAGATGAACGACGAAAACCACGTACTGCTGTCGTCGCTCGACGAAACCGTGATACAGCACGGCGCGCCTTTCAATCTTGGTATACATCGCTACAAGGGCGGTGTGTATAGTCCTAACGGGCACAAATATCTTCGCGAGTTCAATTGCGACACCGTGCCGAAATTAACGTACCGCGTCGGTGGTGTGATTCTTACCAAAGAGAAGGTCTTTGTGGCGCACGAAAACAGAATCCTTATCAAGTACACCCTACTTGAAGCGCATTCGCCCACGACGCTGCAATTCCAGCCCTTCCTGGCATTCCGTAATGCCGCAAGTCTCTGCACCGAAAACTCGCAACTCAATGGTAGTTACGAAGATACCGAAAACGGCGTTTCATTCTGCCTCTACCCCGGCTATCCGCGCTTGTACCTCCAATTCAACCACAAGCCCGAATTCGTCTACGAGCCGCACTGGTACAACGGAATCGAATACATCAAAGACCTTGCCCGCGAAGAGCCGTTTAGCGAAGACCTCTGGGTGCCCGGCTACTTCCAGCTGCCAATCAAGAAAGGCGAAAGCATAATTTTCTCCGCAGGTACCGAGCCCGCTAAACCCAGAAGCCTGTCGGCTACGTTCGTCAAAGAGTCGCAAGACCGCACGCCGCGCACGAGCTTCTACAACTGCTTGAAAAACTCAGCAAAGCAATGCTACCTCAAAGACGGCGACAAAAACTACCTCCTCGCCGGATATCCGTGGTTCAAAATCCTTGCTCGCGACATGTTCATAGCGCTCCCGGGCACAACAATGGCAATCAACCACCGCGACGACTTTGAAAAAATAATGGATACGGCTGGCGAAGCCCTTACAAAATATCTCGAAGACGGCACTATCGACCCGACTATCAAAGACATCGACCTGCCTGACATTCCGCTTTGGGCTACTTGGACAATCAATCAGTACTTCAAATTCTACGGTGCTGCCGACACTATCAAGAAATACGGCAAAACGCTCGAATTGATTATCAACAAAGTGCTCGACGAAAAAGTCGGCAACCTCTACATCGACGACCGCGGAATGCTTTCGACCAACGGAACCATCAAACCGGTTACGTGGATGGACGTTGTCGGCACCGACGGCAAGCCACAACTCCCGCGTACAGGCTACATCGTCGAATTCAACGCACTTTGGTATAACGCACTGATGTTTGCCATAACACTGTTCGAAAACGAAAAAGAAAGCCACAGCCGCTACGAAGAATGGCAAACAACAGCAGCGTCGCTCAAAGACGCTTTCCTTGCCACATTCCTCAACGACTACGGCTATCTATACGACTACGTCGACGGCAACTACATGGACTTGAGCGTTCGACCCAACATGCTCATCGCTGCCGGGCTCGACTTCTCGCCGCTCGACAAAGGTCAACGCAAACGCATCATCGACATCGTTACGCGCGAACTGCTCACCCCCAACGGCATCCGCACACTAAGCCCGAAGAGCTACGGCTACAATCCGTTCTTCGTCGGAAGTGCGAGAGAGAGAGTGTTCTCTTACTTCAACGGGCCAACTCGCCCATGGCTGTCAGGATTCTACACCGACGCCTACCTTCGCGTGTTCGGCATGAGCGGGGTGGCATTCCTTCGCCGAATGCTCATCGGCTACGAAGACGACCTCACAAGAGAGTGTATCGGCTCGCTTTCGGAGCTCTACGACGGCAACCCGCCATACAACGGCCACGGCGCAATCAGTTTTGCCCCCAACATCGGTGAAGTCCTTCGCGCACTACACACGTTAAACGGTTTCGAAATTTAATCATCCTCAAAAAATCCGATTTATGAAAGCACTAATGTTCGGGTGGGAATTTCCACCTCATATCCTCGGAGGTCTTGGAACAGCAAGCTATGGTCTTACTAAAGGCATGGCGGAAAACGGCAATATGGATATCACATTCGTCATTCCAAAGCCGCATGGGGATGAAGATAAAAGTTTTGCAAATATCATCGGAGCCGGCAACACTCCTATTGCATGGCGCGACACCGACTGGGACTACGTCAAGTCGAGAATAGGCAACGTAATGGATCCGCAACTCTATTTCGACCTTCGCTCGCACATCTATGCCGACTTCAACTACATGAACGTCAACGACCTCGGTTGCATCGAGTTCTCAGGACGCTATCCCGACAACCTGCTCGAAGAAATCAACAACTACTCCATCGTGGCAGGCGTGATAGCTCGTACCGTCGATTTCGACATCATCCACTCGCACGACTGGCTAACCTACCCCGCCGGAATCCACGCCAAACAAGTGTCCGGCAAACCGTTGGTTATCCACGTTCACGCTACCGACTTCGACCGCTCTCGCGGTAACGTCAACCCGACCGTATTCAACATCGAGCGCGACGGTATGCTCAACGCCGACCACATCATCACCGTGAGCAACCTTACTCGTCGCACCGTCATCGAAAAATACGGCATCGACCCCGCTAAAGTAACTACCGTGCACAACGCCGTTGAGCCACTCAGCGAAGAGCTCCTCAACGTCGAGCACCACAAGATGAAAGAAAAAGTTGTTACCTTCCTCGGTCGAATCACAATGCAGAAAGGTCCCGAATACTTCGTCGAGGCGGCTGCAAAGGTTCTCCAGAAAGTACACAACGTGCGCTTCGTCATGGCAGGTAGCGGCGATATGATGGAAAAGATGATACGTCTGGCTGCCAAGAAAGACATCTCCGACCGATTCCATTTCCCCGGCTTCCAAAAAGGAAAACAAGTCTACGAAATGCTCAAAGCGTCGGACGTCTACATTATGCCTTCCGTTTCCGAACCGTTTGGCATCTCCCCGCTCGAAGCTATGCAGATGGGCGTTCCTTCAATCATCTCCAAACAATCGGGATGCGCCGAAATTCTTAACCACGTCATCAAAACCGACTTCTGGGACATCGATGCTATGGCTGATGCCATCTACTCGATTATCACCTACCCCGCTATGCACAAACAACTAAAAGAAGAGGGACTCAAAGAAGTCAACGAAATCGTTTGGAAGAAAGCCGGCAAAAAGGTTATTGATATTTACAACAATTTACTTAACAAATAAAATTTACAGATATGAGTGCTATTTGCTTATATTTTCAGATACACCAACCATTCAGATTGAAACGCTATCGTTTCTTCGACATTGGTAACGACCATTACTACTACGACGATTTCTCGAACGAAGAAATCTTGTCACGAATTGCTCAACACTCTTACTTGCCGGCAAACGAACTCTTGCTCGACATGATTAAGAGCAGCAACAAGAAATTCAAAGTGGCTTTCTCGATTTCAGGCACAGCCATCGAACAATTCCAACGCTTTATGCCCGAATTCCTCGAGTCGCTCAAGAAACTCGTTGCCACCGGTTGCGTGGAATTCATTTCGGAGCCCTACGCTCACTCGCTCGCTGCGCTTACCGACATCGACGAATTCCGTCGTCAAGTGGAACTTCACAACAAACTCATCTACACCGAATTCGGTCAAAAGCCCAAAGTGTTTAAAAACACCGAATTTGTCTACAACGACGAGATTGCCGCTCTTATCGCCGACATGGGCTACAAAGCCGTGCTCACCGAAGGCGCAAAGCACATCCTCGGTTGGAAGTCGCCCAACTACGTCTACACGTCTGCAGGCGCCAAGAAGCTGAAAGTGCTATTCCGCAACTCCAAGCTCTCCGACGATATCGCTATGCGTTTCAGCGACACCGCTTGGCACGAATATCCCCTAACCGCCGACAAATACATGAACTGGATTGCTCAAAGTCCTAAAGAAGAGCAAATCATCAACATTGCCCTCAACTACGAGACTCTCGGCGAAAACCATCCGCGTCAGACCGGTATCTTCGACTTCATCAAAGCCCTTCCGCGATTCGCTGAAGAAAAAGGCATCGAATTCTGGACTCCGTCGGAAGCCGCTTCCAAGCTCAAAGCTGTCGACACTATCTCGGTTACTCACCCGATTTCGGGCGCCGACGAAGCTCGCGACACAAGCGCTTGGCTCGGTAACGACCTCCAAAACGAGGCTTTCAACAAGCTATACTCTATCGCCGAACGCGTTCACCTCTGCTCAAACGAACGTCTGCTCCAAGATTGGCTATACCTCCAATCGTCCGACCACTTCTTCTATATGAGCACCAAGCACTTCGGCGACGGCGCTGCTCACGCTCTGTTCAGCCCGTTTGAATCGCCCTACATGGCGTTTACAAACTATATGAACGTGCTCTCTGACTTCATCGTTCGCGTCGAAGAGCAATATCCGCTTTCGATTGAAAACGAAGAACTTAACGCTTTGCTTACCACCATTAAAAACCAAGAAAGCGAAATCGAACAACTCAACAAAGAGTTGCGCTCGCTCAAGACTTCGATGGAAGAACGCGAAGCCGAAGAAGCTCCCACTCAACCCGCTAAGAAACCGGAGAAAGAAGAGAAACCTAAGAAAGCGGCAAAAAAGCCTGCCGCTAAAAAAGCAGCGAAATAAAATGTTAAATAGGTGCATTTTTGTTAAATGCACCTATTTTTTTTGTTGTTTTCCCATAACTAAATTGTATATTTGCACTAACTTTTAAAAATTTGAAATATGCTTAGTAAAAACGTAGAAGAAGCATTAAATGCTCAAATCAATGCAGAGTTCTGGTCTGCATACCTTTATCTTTCAATGGCAGCCTATTTCGAAGCGGAAGGCAAAAGCGGTTTCGCTAACTGGTTCAAAGTTCAATTCAAAGAAGAACAAGCTCACGCTGAAATCTTTATGAACTACGTCAACAGCCGTGGCGGTCGCGTCAGCCTTCGTCCTATCGATGCTGTACCGACTACTTGGGAAAGCCCGCTCGACGTATTCAAAGCTACTTTGGCTCACGAGCAAAAAGTGACAGCTCTCATCAACAACCTATACGCTATCAGCGAAGAAGAAAAAGACTATGCTACTCGCAGCATGCTTACTTGGTTTATCGATGAGCAAGTCGAAGAAGAAGAAAATGCTCAAGAGTACATCGACCACCTCAGCCTCATCGGCGACAACGGCTACGGTCTGTATCAAATCGACAAAGAGCTCGCAGCACGCGTCTACAACGTACCTTCTCCCCTTGCTACGAAAGAATAATCGCAACTGAGACGGAAAACAAAACAGGTCAGACTTCTTCGGTCCGACCTGTTTTTTTATGCTGTTTCGTCAAGTTTACGCTTGGCTGAGCGCTTCGTGCATATTGGCAGCCGCACGACGTCCGTCGCCCATTGCAAGGATTACGGTTGCGCCTCCGCGAACGATGTCGCCTCCCGCATAAATATCGTCGAGCGATGAGCGCATCGTGTCTTCGCTGACCACAATCGTGCCGCGACGACTCACTTCCAGTTCCGGAATTGCATTCGGAATCAACGGATTAGGCGAAACGCCTACGCTGACAATCACCAAATCGACCGGAATTTCGTCGATAGCGCCTTCGATGGGCACCGGCGAGCGACGTCCGCTGGCGTCAGGCTCACCCAGCTCCATACGTTGTACGCGCATTGCCGTAACGTGTCCCTTCTCGTTGCCAAGATATTCAACCGGATTGTTGAGAGTCATAAACCGGATACCCTCTTCTTTTGCGTGCTTAACCTCTTCGAGGCGCGCCGGCATTTCTTCCTCCGAACGACGATAGACGAGCATCACGTTGTCTGCCCCGTTGCGGCGAGCCGTACGAACCGAGTCCATTGCTGTATTTCCGCCGCCGATTACGGCAACATTCTTGCCATGAAGCACCGGCGTGTCGCTCTCCTGTTTTGCCGCCTCCATAAGGTTCACGCGAGTCAGGTATTCGTTGCTCGACATCACACCGATAAGGTTTTCGCCCGGAATATTCATAAATCGAGGCAATCCGGCTCCCGATGCGACAAAGATGCCGCGGAAGCCCATCTCGTGAAGGTCGTCGTAGCTCAACGTCTTGCCAACGATGCAGTTCGTTTCAAACTTGACGCCCAATCGGCGCAAGCCGTCGATTTCGACGTCGACGATTTTGTTCGGCAAGCGGAATTCGGGGATACCGTATTTGAGCACGCCGCCGATTTCGTGAAGTGCTTCGAAGACGGTCACGTCGTAGCCGAGTTTCGCCATGTCGCCGCAGAATGCCAATCCCGCAGGACCGCTACCAACGACAGCCACCTTTATGCCGTTCGGCGCAGCAACTTCGGGCACTCCCGGCTCGCCGTTTTCGCGTTCATAGTCGGCAACGAAGCGTTCGAGATAGCCGATTGCTACCGGCTCTTTTTTCATCTTTTTGTGGATACACTTGCTTTCGCATTGCTTCTCCTGCGGGCAAACGCGACCGCACACTGCCGGAAGCGCACTCGTTCGCTTGATGGTCAGTGCGGCTTCGCGGAAGTTGCCTCGCTCTACGTTTTTGATAAACGTAGGAATCTCAATGCCAACCGGGCAACCCGTAACGCATTGCGGGTCGGGACAGTCGAGGCAGCGACCTGCTTCGGCGACCGCCATTTCGACGGTCAGACCCTGATTGACCTCCTCGTTGCACGTCACGCGATAGTCCGGACTGAGTTCGCGCATCTTCACGCGAGGCTGTTGCGTACGTTCTTTTGCCGTTTTTGCCTTACGCAATTCCTCGCGCCAAGGCTCTGCTCGGTGAGCAGACAATATCTCTTTTTCGTCCATAGCGTTACTTCTTTTCGTCGTCGTAAGAATGCAGACGCATCATCATTTCGTCGAAATCAACCTGATGTGCATCAAATTCCGGTCCGTCAATACACACAAACTTCGTTTTGCCGCCGACCGTTACACGGCAAGCGCCACACATTCCCGTGCCGTCGACCATAATGGTGTTGAGCGAGCACATCGTCGGCACCTCGTATTTCTTCGTCAACAGCGCCACAAACTTCATCATAATCGCCGGGCCGATAGTCACTACCAAATCAACTTTTTCGCGATTAATCACCGCCTCAACGCCGGCTGTTACCAAGCCCTTATTGCCATAAGAACCGTCGTCGGTCATAATAACAACCTCGTCCGACGATGCTCGCACCTCGTCTTCGAGGATAATAAGGTCTTTCGTACGACCCGCCAACACGCTGACCACGCGATTGCCTGCTGCTTTCATTGCACGGATTATCGGCAACAGCGGAGCAACACCCACGCCACCGCCACAACATACGACTGTGCCATAATTCTTGATATGCGTTGCCTGACCCAACGGTCCTACCACGTCGTGAAGATATTCGCCCGGCTCTTTGCCGCATATCTTCGTCGACGATACGCCGACGGCTTGAACTACCAAGGTAATTGTGCCTTTCTCTACATCGGAATCGGCAATGGTCAACGGAATTCGTTCGCCATGCTCATCGGCACGGACAATCACGAAATGCCCCGCACGACGCGATTTCGCTATCAACGGCGCTTCTACTACAAGTTCTACAACTTTCTCCGAGAAATGCCGCTTGCTTACTATTAGATTCATTATTCGTTGTTTATGTTAGTTTTTGTATTATCCAAAATCAGCGACTTATCAAAAACAAGCGACTTATCAACGACAAATCGCTTTTCGATACAAATATATAACTTTTTAGTCAATTATGCCAAAAAACTTTAATAAATAATGCATTTCTGCAACAAAAGCCCCGCCGAAAAATCATTTATCAAAAAAATTGTTTGGCAGAATGAAACTAATTAGTTACTTTTGCATACAAAGCAATGATTTAGATGGAAAGAAACGTACGATATTCGGAAGAATATATGCAATTCAAGGCTACGCTCAATCAAAGAGCATTGGAGAAACTCGACTACTGTATCGCCATTCTCCAAACCGAGATGCCGCTTTCGCAAAAATTCGTGAAAAAAGTTATCAGTTCTGATTTTTACGAATTGCGGGTGTCGGTTGACAATGAGATTCGCGTAATTTTATTTTCTGCCGACAATCCGAATATCAGTCTTGCAACGGAGATTATCGTCCTAAATGGCTTCGTCAAAAAGAGCAACAAGGATTATGACAAGCAAATAAGAAAAGCTTATAATATTTTAACCTCAATGATATGAGCACAAATTACCCTCGGCTCTCCAAAGAGCAGTTAGAGAAGTTGAGAAAAACTGATTTCTCACAAGTTCAGGGATTGACCTCTGCTGAAGATGAACTTTCGGCAAAATACGGTGCCCGTGGGACTCAATCGCGCGAAGAATTCGATGCGAAAGCAATGTCATGGTATTACGGAGAATTGCTCAGAGATAGGCGTAAAGCACTTGGATTGACTCAAAAGGAGTTGGCTGATATGATTGGACGTGAGCGGTCTTATATCAACCGCATAGAAAAGGGTGAAACAGACATGCAATTATCGTCATTCCTACGAATTGCAACAGCACTTGGCATTATGTTGAGACTTGATGTAACTTTGGGATAGTTCTCTGACCAATAACCTCTAAACACCTCAAGACCAATGACCCTTATTGGTTTTGAGGTGTTTGAATATTGGCGGTGCAAACAACTTCAACGTTTCATAATTGTGTCACCCGGGACAAAAGCCCCGCCGGGCGGCTGCCGAGCGGGACTTATTGTATGGTTTGGCTGTCGCTACTTCGTGCGGCGGACGGAGCGCACGGCATTCGATTTCGAGCTCGTTCCTGCCGGCTTCTTTGTCTTTTTCTTCTTGTCGGCGTCTTTCTTTGTCGTATCTTTCTTTGTCGATTTTGTCGATTTTGTCGACTTCGACGACGAACGTTTGTTTTTAGCCGTTTTCGTAGTTTCCTTAGGCTCGGTTGCCGTTTCGTCGGCATCGGCATCCACATCATCACCACCGTCGCGGTCTTTCACAACGATGTCGTCCGACTTGCCTTCGGCACGAAGGCGAGCGGCTTCTTCAGCCTCGCGGCGTGCTTCGAGTTCTTCGCGCGTCGGCACCCAGAGGTCTTTGTCGAACGCCTTCAGACGGTTTTCGATGCTGTCTTGCGCATGCTTGAGGTCGTCCGGGTCGGGGAACATCTGCATAAGCGTGCGATTGCGCAGGTTGCGAGTTTTATAGATTTCGCCTTTATACATACCAAGTTGGAAGAAATCGTCGAAGGTGTATTTTGCCAAGTTGTTGTCATCGTCGACGAAGATGTTTTGCTGAGTCAGATACGGGCGAATGTCGGCAAGTTTGAGCCAGAACATCGGGTAGCGAATCGGCTCGCCGCCAAAATCGTCCGAGCGGTGCAACACCGGGCAAATAGCCTCGACGGTGCTCTTCATGCGATTTTCGTTGCTGTTGAACACCCAGCGCTCGATGATGTAGTAGCTCAGCACCTCGTTCGACGGGATGTCGCTCTCTTCGACTTCGTATTTCGGATTTTTCTCCGTACTGCCTTTGGCTTCCTTATAAATAATGTGGAAACGGTCGAGGGTCTCGCCCACTTTGATTCGATACTGCTCGTTGAACACTTCGCGACCGTCGAGATACTCGTAAGCCGAAAGTTCGCCAGCCGTAAGCAGTTTCATAATCAAGCGGAAAAGGCTCTGCTGATTTTCCGTGGGTTCTTCGGGATAGTACAGCGGCATATTCTCGATTTGATTCAAGTCGAGCTGGCGATATATCACCTTCATCCACATAAGGTTAGCTTCCGATTCGGGAGTTTCCTCGTAGAATTCTTTCATGCGGAAGGTCACACCTGTCGAATTGTCTTTGGTTTCCTTCTTGTCTTTCTTGCGGACCACTTGGCTTAATCCGGGGAGCGCAACGCTCGCCAAAAGCAAAGCAGTGAGAATTAATTTTAAATTTTTCATATATTGTGGTATGTATTATCAATCAACAAATTAGTTTACAATTACTTCCATCGGAGCGAGGTCGCGAGTAATTCCGTCGGGACCGACCGCCTTGACGCGTGAGATGTAGAAGCGTTTGCCGCGCGAGAGTCGGCGGAAACTGTTCTTCTGACGTTCCGAGAATTTCGCGCCGTCGGACGTTTCGGGGATTGCGTTACCCATCGAGTCGAACACGACAGTCTCGAACGACAGCACACGATACTGCACGTTGAGCAAGTCGTCGTCGATAGCGGCTTCGATGCCGTCAGTGGCAAGCAGCAGAGTCTTGGCAAACGGCTTCGAACCTTTGTAGCGCATCTCGTTGCCCTTCGCGTCTTTGTAGGCAATGTAAGGCATCGGGTCGGGAAGTTTGCGCACGCGGAACGACGTCGTCGCCACGGTTTGCGCACGGCCGTCCATCGTTGCCGTCACGGTGATTACACATTCGGCGCCGACCTTCGTCGGGTGTGCCGACCAGCTATCGCCGTTGCGCGTAAGCGTTCCGTTGGTCATCGTTGCCGAGATGGCGTTCTGCGCCACACCGGGCACGGCTATGCTTATCGGGTTGTTGATGCCGGCATAGAGCACGTTCATCATCGTTGCCGAAACGGTTGCCATCGGCTCGATTACGGTGTAGTCCGACTTAAAGTCGTATTTTGCCGTCGTACCGTCGCCGCGAACCACCTCCAAATAGCCGGTGTAGTTGAAGTTGCCCACTTTGCCCGTACCCACTTCGTAGGTGCGTACGTTCGGAGCAAGGCGCTGTCCGTTGATGTAGATTGCCGGACGTTGCGTCGTGTCGACCGCGGCAAGCACGATGTCGGCGCTATATTTGCCACCGCGCATCACAAGTCGTGAATTCGGAATGACGAACGCTTCCATTTGGTTTACTCTCACGTCGTTGGCATCGACGTTGGTAAGCAGCGCCGACAGCGCCTCTCCTTCGGCGAAAAGCACGTCGTTTTGTATCTTGGTAAGCAGCGTCACGGCTGCTACAACGGGCATATTCTCGAACATACCGATTTCCCAAGGCACGCGCACCATTTGGCTGTCTTTGAGCACGATAGACTCGGTCGAAAGCGCCTTGACGATGGTCCGTTGCTTGGCTGTATCGGTTACGAATTGTGAAATGTACTTACTATATTCTGCCATTTTGGCTTTGAGGTTGACGCCGTTGCGGTAGGTAATCATAATCTTCGACGAAGCCTCGAGATTGTCTTTTTCGACAATATTTTCCACGTCGGCATTCTCACCATCGACGTCCTTGACGATAGCCAACTTCAAAGAATCGATGTAAGCGTAAAGTTTCATCGTTTTCACCCTTACGTCGGTTGCTTTTTCGAACCAAACACGCCCTTTCTGAGGATTCTTTTTTGTAAAATCCTCGAGTTTGAGATAAAGAGCAGTATTACGGTCGCTAACGTTTTCGTTAGTACGGACGAGACCGCCCTCAACGAGGCTGAATCCGTTGAGCACGTCGCTTGACACGTTGAGCGCCAGCATTGCCGTCAGAACGATGTACATCAGGTTGATCATCTTCTGACGAGGCGACATCCTTGTTACGTTTCCGTTTTGACCCATAGTCTATTCGATTCGCTATTGGTTATTGTCGGTATCGGCTTCGGGCGCTTGCGGCTGACGGGGCGTCAAGTCGTCGGGATTGACCATCGGTCGATACATATTGATTGTCATCGCTGTTATCATCTTCTCGTAGACCGAGTTGAGTTGCTGCATGTATTGCGCCATCTTATGCGTCTCTTCGCAGTAGCGGTTGCTCTCCGAAGCCGATTGCTCGTACATGCGACTTATCGCCTTGAGTCCTTGGTTGACCTTGTCGATATTGTCGAGTTGCGACGAAATGCTCTTCAGTTGAATTTCGTAGATTGTGTTCAGTCCGGCAATGTTGCGGTTAAGGCTGGTCATTTGTTCAACGTAGCCGGTCGAACTTGATGTAATGTTTTCCGAGTTGTCGGTAATGGCACGATAGCTTTCGAGCAAGACCGACGAAACGTGGTTGAGTGCTTCGGTGGTTTGACGAAGTTGCTCCATCTGCTCATTGATGGCAGCCACTTGCGAAACATATTGCTCGTTGACGTCAGTCATGCCTTCGACATTACCTGCCACTACGCCTCCGCCTGCGACAACGCCGCCACCTACTACGCCTCCGCCGTTGATGGTGATTGTACCGCCCTCGGCTGCTTCGCCTGCGAGAGCTTCACCGCCACCGCCTACGATTACGGCACCACCGCCGCCACCGCCTGCAAAGTCGGGACGGTCTTCAGGGTCGTTGGTCGACAACACCGGGAATACTTCTTCCCAATGATATTCCTTCGGCGGACGGTCGAATGCCGTCAAGACGAACATCAACACCTCCGTACCCATACCAATCGAGAGCAATGCGTTACCGCCGGGAAGGTGCAAAATCTTGAACAAAGCACCCCAGATAACGACGGCTGCACCGATACTATATGCAAAGTTGAAAAACCTTTGTCCCTTTTCGCCTGAAAGGAAGGCTTCTACGCTGTTTTTATATTTCTTAATTTTGCCCATTTTGTAGCAATTTTATTTGTTCTGAAATTATTTCTTTTTACGACCTTTAGCAAAACCCACTTGCGTTCTTACGCAACGGAAACCGATGTAAGAGCGCTGCTCGTTCTGATATTCCCACATGCGCAAGTCGGCGCGCACGTTGTGTGCAATGTCTTTCCACGAACCGCCTCTGACGATTTTACGCTTAGCCTTGTAGGGGTCTTCCTTGGCGGCGTTGTAGCGATATTCGGGGTTGATGTCGTTGGTGAGTCGGTCGATGCTCTCGGTGTAGGCTGTCGACGTCCATTCGCTGACGTTACCTGCCATGTCGTAGAGTCCGAAGTCGTTCGGGTCGTAGGTTCCGACTTTCGACGTAATGAGATTGCCGTCCTTGATGTAGTTGCCGTCACCGGGCTTGAGGTTGGCATAAAAGCAACCGCTGTCGGAGATGGGGAAATCGCCCTCCCAAGGATATTTGTTGGCTTCTTTACCAACGCGAGCGGCAAACTCCCACTCAGCCTCGGTCGGCAAGCGATAAGGCTCGATGTAAGCGCCTTGTTTGCCAATCGAACGGCGAAGGTAGTCGGTACGCCAGTTTGCAAACGCATTAGCCTGCTCCCAGCTGACGCCGACAACGGGATAGTCGGCATAGCCCGGATGCGAGAAGTACATACGCGTATAAGGCTCGTTGTAGGCGTTGTCGAAGTCGTTAATCCACGCCGTCGTGTCGGGATAGACGTTCACGATATAAGTATTCAAGAAGTCGTAGTTGCCTGTGAGTCGACGAGTGACTGTTTCGCGCACGATGTCGCCGTTGTCGTTGATGTAGGCTGTATCCTTCGAAATCATCGGCATTTCGTCGCTGACGGGCACGTCGGTATTGTAGACGCGCGTAGCCGGGTCAAGGCGATTCTTACGCTTTGCCGCATCGGTGAGATTATAGATTTCGTAGCGATAGTTCATCTGCGTCGGGTCGAGCTCCCACACTCCCGAAATCGGGTTGTAGCGATACACACTGGCGATGGCGCGCTGCTCGTCTTCCGACGGATTACGCCAAGGGATGGGCTTCTTCCAGTTGAGGTGCGGAGTTATAGGATTGCCTTCTTTGTCTTCTTCAATCTTAAACTCTTCGTCGCCACCGTAAGCCGGGTCGGCAAGACGCTCGCGGATAATCGAGTCGCGTACCCAAAGCACGAATTGCTTATACTTGGCATTGGTTATCTCCGTCTCGTCCATCCAAAACGATTCCACCGACATGCCGTTCGGGTTTGCCTTAATGTTCCATGTCGAATCGTCTTCGTTGGGTCCCATCTTCATCGAACCGCGGTCGACAAGCACCATCCCGTAGGGCGTGGGTTCGCCGAGCGCCGTACCTCGTACTCCGGTAACTTCGCCGCCTCCTTCTCCTGCCGACGTTTTCGACGAGAAGGCACACGACGTTGCCATCAGACTCACTGCAATGTATAAAACTACTTTCTTCATATTGTTACATTATGCGAATGCTCTTATGTTTATTTTTGTTCTTATCTCCTAAGTTCAATTTCACGTTATAGCCGACAAACACCTCGTGCGAACCGCTGCTGGCTTTCGAAATCGCCGACGTCGGATAGTCGTAGTTGTAACCCACAAAGAAGTTCTTAAACTCGGCGCCCAACTGCACCGATACGGCATCTTTGTAGCGATATGCCACGCCTCCCGACAAGAATTTGTTGTAGCGCACACGGGCTGTCACCTCCGGCTGAACACTCTTAAAGTCGCTGCGGACATTAAAAGAGGGCTGTATTTCAAATAACGTATTTTTTATCGGAATATTGCTACCGCCCATAAAATAAAACATTCGTCCGGCTTGCGTCTCATACATCGCCTCGTCGGAACCCTCGTCGGTGTTGAGCGATACGGTAGGCTCCATCAGGTGCGTCGCCGACACGCCTGCCCAGAACCATTTGTGCGTGTAGTAGACGCCGGCATTCATGTCGAACGCCGTGCCGTGAAGGTCGTTGCGCGGAATAGCGTCGTCGGTGTCTTGATGGAATTCATCGTCGTCGGGAATGTAGACCTTCGAACCTTTGAAATTCTGGTCGAAAATGCCGACTTGCACGCCAATCGACAGCATTCCACCAAGCAATTTTTGCTTATATGCAACCTGCGCGCCTACGTTCAAGTTAGAGAAAAGTCCGATGCTCTCCTGCTGGAACATAACGCCCACGCCGATGCGCTTCTTCCCAATCTTAACTGGCATATCGGCACTTGCTAAAAACGCTGTCGGCGCATTAGGAATGCCCACCCATTGCAAGCGCGTGCCGCCCATAATGTGCAGAAAATCCGTTCTGCCGATGGCTGCAGGGTTGTAGTACGACGGCAACGCCCAGTATTGCGACAACTGTGTGTCGACCTGCGCCGAACACGTTAACGCCGTCGCAACCGCCACGACGATTGCCATCTTTCTTCCTATGTTTCTTAATCCAAGCACTTCTACTCAAAATAAAATGTAAACACTACCATATTCGAGACGGCTTTGTCTAACGAATTGGTAAACTTCAGTTTGTCGGGGTCTTCAGCCAAGTCGGGACGGTCCTTTTTCAGCAGATTCTTCAATCCGAAGCAGAACTTCACCTCGGGAATAAACTTGAAAAACGGCACGTAGACGTCAAGCCCCAAGCCCACCGTGGCATAAAGGTCCGTATTGCTCAACTGCAGCAACTCGCCGTCCTTCTTCTTCGACACGTCGAACGACGCCATAACGCCGGCTGTGACGTACGGGCGCATATTGTGATAGCGAAGCGCCGACACCTTCAGGTCGACCGGAACGACCACGCTACTGTTTTTGATGTTCTGCTTTTCGACATTTCCGCTGACAGTTTCGCGAAAAGTCACCGTCCGGCTACCGAAATACATACCCGGCGACAAGCGTAGATTGAAATGCTGCCCAAGGCGCAAATCGCCGAGCATATTCACGCAAAATCCCGGCTGCAAATCCGTCACGTCGGCAAACCACGACTCACCGCTCTCGGTCGTATAACCGTTGTGCGTAAGCCACAGACTCTGGTTCTGAAAGCCCACCGAAAAGCCGTAGTGGATGCGCTTCATATCGGCATAAGGACGATTGAGTATCTTGTCGTTGTCCTGCGCATGCACAGTCGACGACAACAACACCGTCAAAATCACTACAATATGAACCAAAAAATTTTTCATATATTCCTTTAACGCAAAAAATCCGCGATTATTGCCAACATTGCAAATTTTCGTGAAATTCATTTCGCAAAAGCGGAGAGCGGAATGTGGAGAGCGGAGAGGAACCCCCTTACCTCTTACCTCTTACCTCTTACCTCTTACCTCTTACCTCTTACCTCTTACCTCTCTGCTTTCTTCATCTTGCATAAGGTTGGATATATCATCGAAATGTCAAGTTTTTGCTTGTAAAAACTTGACATTTTTGATTTTGACTTTGGCTGCCTTTGACTAATTAACACTATTTAACGGGGGGGGGTAAAATATTAAGCTTTAATTATTAAATTTGCCAAAATGAAACAAATAAAGCTTAGACTAAAAACGTATGAAACAGATTATTAAACAATTGTGTATATTCGCCATTCTATTATCTGCAACATTATTCGGCTATGCTTACGACTTCAAAGTTGACGGCATCTATTACGGTAAAAACAGCGATGGAACAACTGTGTATGTAACATATTACAGCAGTTCCATGAGTAATAATAGTACTGCTTATTCCGGTTCGGTTGTAATACCCTCAACAGTTACCTATAGCGGCACAACTTACTCTGTTACTTCGATTGGATATTGTGCATTCGAGTATTGCAGCGGGCTGACATCGGTGAACATTCCCAACTCTGTCACTTCGATTGGTGATTATGCATTCT
>JBJEDO010000010.1:0-7776 GCA_051872155.1 Candidatus Limisoma sp. | reverse complement strand
GCTCGAGGCACTCGGCATCCCTATTACGTAATCCGACTGCTGAATTATGGATTAAGGCAAGCGTTTTTGCCTAAAATGCGAATTCCCGCAGTTTTTGGGAATGCATAAATATAGAGTCTTCTAATGTATCGCTCGGGTATGCAAAGTCTTCGACTTAGCATAGATCTTCGAGCTAGCATCTTGGTGCGATGAACCTCCTGCGGCGATGGTTATGGGTTAGTGGTTAGAGGTTAGAGGTTAGAGAAAAAATTACCATCGCCCGGCACGGTCGCAGCAAGGTGCGGGAGAGTGGAGAGCGGAGAGTGGAGGGTGGAGGGTGGAGAGCGGAGAGTGGAGGGTGGAGGGTGGAGAGTGGAGGGGAACGAGGGACGTGGAACGAGGGACGAGAATCCTGCCGATATACGATAAACGCTCCCCGATAACCGCTGGTGTGTGAGTGATGAAATAACAAAAAAGAGGCTTGCGCCTCTTTTTTGTGGTGTATTTTGTGAAAATTTCTTCAAAAAAACTCTACTTGGTAACTCGTTCGAAACTCTACTTGGTAACTCGTTCGAGCCATTTGAGCATGCTGAGCATGACTGCCATTGAGAGGAGGCAGAATGCGGCGAAGACAGCCCATGTCATCCACTGTGCGGGGAGGCTGTTGAGCATCGTAACGCCCAAGGCGATGAAGAGGTTGCCGATGGCTGTGGCGGTGAGCCAGAGTCCTTGGCAGATGCCTTGGAGGTGCTTGGGAGCGACTTTCGATACGAATGCCAAGCCGAGGGGAGAGATGAAGAGTTCGGCAACGGTGAGGAAGAAGTAGGTAATGATAAGCACTTCGGGTCCCGACTTGAGCGACATCTTAACGGCTTCGGTCATGCCTTTGAATTCTTCGCCGGAGGGATAGTTGTTGACAACGGCGATGATGCAAAGGAAGATGTAAGCCAGGGCTGTGATAAACATACCGAGGGCGATTTTCTTAGGCGTTGAGAAGTCTTTGCCGCGACGACGCATAGCGCCGAAGATGAGCATGATGATTGGTGTGAGAACGATGACGAAGAACGGGTTGATGCATTGCCAGATTTCGGGTGCGACGGTGTCGGTGGTTACGAAGTCGCGAGCGAAAACCGACAGGGATTGACCGTTTTGGTGGAAAGAGAACCAGAAGAAAACAGCCACGCCGAGCACAGCGAAGAGAGCATAGATGCGTTGGCGGATTTCTTTAGCGTTTTCGGCGGATTCTTCTTTCGAGACGTTAGCTTTTTTCTCTTTCTTGGCGGGATTGGGGAGGCGTTTGAGCACAGCCACGAAGATGAAGAATGAGATGAGCATAGCCACAACGGAAGCGATGAACGAAAGGTGTACGCCGGTGTTGAAAGTTTCGAGATATTGGGAGCAGAAGTTCGCGTCGACCACGCCGGTATGACCGACGTTAGCAGCCAATTCGTTAAGGTTTGCGACGTCGCCATCGGTCATTGTGGAGCCGTCGAGCATTTTGTGGCAGAGACGCGGGAGGTCGGCGTTGTAGGCGAAGTTGTGCGCCTTGAGCCAGAAGGAGCGAAGCAGCGGAGCGACGAAGGGTGCGATAACGCCGCCGATGTTGATAAATACGTAGAATATTTGAAAACCGGCGTCGCGTTTCGACTTAGCGCGAGCGAGTTCTTCGGGACCTTTAGCGGCAGCTTGTGCCTCGAAGTCGTCGTACATCTGACCGACGATGGCTTGGAGGTTGCCCTTGAAGAGGCCGTTGCCGGCAGCGATGAGCAGAAGAGCGAAGCAGGTGAAGACGAGCACCCACGACATTCCGGTGGTTTCGGCGAATACGGGAATCGAGAGGAGACCGTAGCCGAGCGCCATAACGAGCAGGCCGGAGATGATAGTAGCCTTATATTTTTGAGTACGGTCGGCAATAATACCGCCGGGGAGACTGAGTACGTAAATCAAGAAATAGAACACTGCATAAATCCAGCCGGCAGCGTCGTCGCTGATGCCGAATTTCGAGCAGAGGAAGAGGAGGAGCACGGCGTTCATGATGTAGTAGCCGAAGCGTTCGCCCATGTTGGCAAGTGCAGCAGGTATAAGCCCTTTAGGGTGCTCTTTGAGGGCTTTCACAACATAGAAGACCAACAAAGGCACAACCACGATGAGAATGGCATACAGAATCGCCAAAGTCTGATTCTCTTGCCAGAGGGTTTTGCAAAATTCAATCATAACAGGTTTATTTTTATAGGTTTAATAATTTACATGCGGAAATTGTTTCTCCATTTCCTTCTGCCAACGCCACTCTTTGTAGGCAATCAAAATGGCAAAAATGAGGGCAAAGCAAGAGGTGACCAAAGCAATCCAAGCGCCGGAGCCGATTGGGTCGAAAGCCGGGGCGTCGCCCATGAAAGCGTTAGAGAAGTTCGCCTTTACGAGCGAAATCATATAGATGAAAAACAGCGCGGGGAGCATTGCGAAAGCCACGCAGAGCAGGTGCGGACCGCGGCTGCTCGTAAACGCCGTAGCGAGGACGCCAACGAGTCCGATTATGGGGAGTAGGAACGACAGGATGTTAGCCGTAATGCCCGTTTGGCACATATAGACAATCCAATCGTAGCCGCATTCGAGGTCGGACACGGGCAGCGAGAAGAGCGGCATCAAGAGGTAGACGACAACGGTTACCGTTGCGAAGAGCACAACCGAGATGCCGTAGATTCTAATTTGTTTTTCGTTGTTAATTTGCTTCATTTTGCTTCGATTTCTTTAGTTTTATAAGCCAGCGCATACATTTTGATTTGCTTCACCATAGCGAGCAGACCGTTGCTGCGCGTCGGTGAAAGATGCTCGCGGAGCCCGATTTCGTCGATGAAATAGAGTTCGGCGTCGAGGATGTCAGACGGGGTCTGTCCGGAGAGCACGCGGAGAAGCATCGAGATGATGCCTTTGACGATTATAGCGTCGCTGTCGGCGGTGAAGTTGATACGACCGTCGACGTAGTCGGCAGCGACCCAGACGCGGCTTTGGCAGCCTTCGATAATGTTGTCGGGCGTTTTGAGTTGCTCGTCGATAGGCGGCAGGTTGTTGCCCATATCGATGATAAGGGCGTACTTGTCCATCCAATCGGACAAGCCGCAGAACTCATCGATTATTTCGTCCTGAATTTGGTTAATAGTACTCATTATATTATATAATTATCATTAAGATTGCAAAAATACAATATTTTGAACTAAATGTCAAGTTTATTGTTAAGTTTCAACGACATGTAGTGTTTACGGGTGTCGGGGTCGAGACGCTCGATGGCGTAGCGGAGGGTTGTGCGCGGGAGCGTCGGGGCGAAGCGGTCGAGCACGTCGACGAGCACGTCGCGGTTTCGCTTACCCACTTCGCGAAGCATCCAGCCGTTGGCTTTACGCATCAAGTCGTGCGTGTGGTCGAAAAGCGGGACGATGACGTCGAGCGCATCTGCGAGCCGGTCGGCGCGGATGAGCGTAAGCGTCGAGACCACCGCGATGCGCTGCTCCCACATGAGCGGCGAGGCGGCGAGGCGGCGGAGAGTGTCGATAGAATCGGTGCGGAGCGCTTCAGCGCCGACGATTTTAGGAGCCGAGAGGTCGACCAAGTCCCAGTTGTTGATGCTGTGGGTGTGCGCGAGGTAGAACCGGCAGATGTCGGCGCGCGAGGCAAGGTCGGCACGACGATAGCGTTCGACGAGAGCGAGGAGAGCCGAGAGACGGTGCTCGTGGACCTCGGAGGCGAGCATTTCGGCGACGACGTCGAGCGTTGCCGAGACGAACGACTTGGCAACGCGGCGCGAGTCGGGAACCATGACGCCGATAAATCGGTCGCCCTCGCCGTATTCGCCGGGACCGGTCTTGAAGAAACGCTGCAAGACTTCGGCTTTTTCGGGTCGCGCGCAAGCCTGCAGAGCCTGTTGCCAGAGATTTGTTGTATTGTCCATTTGCTTTTTGACTGCTAAATTACGGTTTTTACGACAAAAATTAGTAATTTTGCGGCATAATTCAACAAAAACTGTGACATTTTATGGGCGGATTTTTTGGAACAATCTCGAAAACCGAATGCAAAGCAGACCTATTCTACGGCACGGACTATAACTCCCACTTGGGGACGCGCCGAGGAGGAATGGCAACCTACGATAGCGAACGCGGCATAATCCGCTCGATACACAATCTTGAGAGCACCTACTTCCGGACGAAATTCGAGGCGGAATTGGGGAAATTCAGCGGCAACTCCGGCATCGGCATTATCAGCGACACCGACCCGCAACCGATAACCATCAACTCGCATCTTGGGCGATTTGCCATCGTGACCGTCGGCAAGATAAACAACGTCGACGAAATCGAGCGCGACCTGTTGGGCAGCGGCAGGCACTTTGCGGAGTTGAGCGGCGGAAAAATCAATCAGACGGAACTTGTCGCCCTGTTGATAATCACCGGAAAAGACTACGTAGACGGCATCAGCCGAGTGTACGACACGATAAAAGGGTCGTGCTCGATGCTGTTGCTTACGCCTGAGGGCATCATCGCCGCACGCGACCGTCTGGGACGTACGCCGGTGGTCATCGGCAAGCGCGAAGGCGCCTACGCCGTGTCGAGCGAGTCGACGGCATTCCCCAACCTGGGCTACACCGTAGAGCGCGACCTCGGACCGGGCGAAATCGTGCGGCTTACCGCCGACGGTATCGAGCGGCTCAAAGCGCCCGGCGAAGAGATGCAGATTTGCTCTTTTTTGTGGGTGTACTACGGCTTCCCGACGTCGAGCTACGAGGGCGTGAACGTCGAAGCGGCGCGCTTCCGCTGCGGACTTGCAATGGGTCGGCGCGACGATAGCGAAGTCGACTGCGCCTGCGGCATCCCCGACTCCGGCGTTGGAATGGCGTTAGGCTATGCCGAAGGCAAAGGCGTGCCCTACCACCGTGCCATATCGAAATATACGCCGACGTGGCCGCGAAGCTTTACGCCGGCAAACCAGTCGATGCGCGACTTGGTGGCGAAGATGAAACTCATCCCCAACCGGGAGATGCTCGAGGGCAAACGGCTGCTGTTCTGCGACGATTCGATAGTACGCGGCACCCAGTTGCGCGACAACGTGCGCGTGCTGTTCGAGTGCGGCGCGCGGGAGGTGCATATGCGCATAGCGTGTCCGCCGCTGGTCTACGGATGCCCGTTTATCGGCTTTACCGAGTCGAAGAGCGATATGGAACTTATAACGCGCCGTATCATCCAAGACTTCGAAGGCGATGCGACGAAAGACCTCGACAAATATGCCACCGAAGACACCGAGCAACACGAGCGGATGGTCGAAGAGATACGCCGCCGACTCGGGCTAACATCGCTGAAATTCAACTCCATAGAAACACTCGTCAAAGCCATCGGGCTGCCGAAATGCAAGCTGTGTACGCACTGCTTCGACGGCACCGGCAAGTTTTGACGCCAACACTGAAACGAGTCAGTATGATAGACAACACCATATTCGGGAATCTGACAGCCAAGTTTGTTACGCTTGGGTGCAAACTCAACTTTGCCGAGACGTCGACCATCGGTAAACTATTGGCAGAGAAAGGCGTACGCACGGCAAGGGCAGACGAGCAACCCGACATATGCATCATCAATACGTGCACCGTCACCGAACTTGCCAACAAGAAATGCCGCCAGGAGATACGGAAGATAGCGAAAGAGCATCCCGAAGCGGTAGTCGTTGTGACGGGCTGCTATGCGCAATTGCGCAGCGAAGAAGTTGCGCAAATCGAAGGCGTCGACATCGTTGTGGGCAACGACCAGAAAGGCGAAATCGTCGACTTCGTTGAGCAATGGTACGCCGAGCGCCGTCCGGTGACGAAAGTGACGCCGCTGAAAGACATGAAGCGGTTCATTCCGTCGTGTTCGCGAGGCGACCGCACACGGTATTTCCTGAAAGTGCAAGACGGGTGCGACTACTATTGCAGCTACTGCACGATACCGCGTGCCCGCGGACGTAGTCGCAGCGGCCGCATTGAAGACCTGGTCGAGCAGGCGCGTCGAGTAGCCGCCGAAGGAGGCAAAGAAATCGTGATAACCGGCGTAAACATCGGCGACTTCGGCAAATTTTCGGAAGGTACGTTCTACGACCTTGCGCGAGCACTCGACGAGGTCGACGGCATCGAGCGCTACCGCATATCATCGATAGAGCCCGACCTGCTGAGCGACGAGACCATACGCTTTGTGGCAGAATCGAAGCGATTTATGCCCCACTTCCACATACCGCTGCAGTCGGGCAACGACGAGGTGCTGCGGCTGATGCGCCGTCACTACGACCGCGCGCTCTTTGCCGACAAGATAGCACGCATTCGCGAAGTGATGCCCGACGCGTTTATCGGCGTCGACCTGATAACCGGCATGCGCGGCGAGACACCCGAACGCTTCGAAGACTCGTACGAGTTTATCGCAAGCCTCGACATCACGCGGCTTCACGTGTTTACCTACTCCGAGCGGCCCAACACGCAGGCGCTGAACATCGACTACGTCGTATCGCCGCAAGAGCGACACGAGCGCACGCGGCGAATGATGGCGCTAAGCGACCGGAAACTGTCGGCGTTTATCGACAGTCGTCTCGGCGAAACGCGCCCCGTGCTGTTCGAGCACACGCAACGCGGCACGACCATGCACGGCTTTACCGACAACTACCTGCGCGTGGAGGTCGAAGCCGACCCGCAATTGTTCAATACCGTTGTCCCCGTACAACTCGTCAAGGCGAAAGGCAGTGACGACACAATAATTGGCAAATTACCATGAATAGAATCGTTGAAAAAATAGTATATTCCCCACTCAACGCCCTACTCCACGGGCTTGCGCATCTGCCGTTCGGCGCACTCTACGTCGTGAGCGACTGCCTCTGCTTTGTGGTGCACCGCGTGGCGCGCTACCGTCGGCGAATCGTCGAAGCGAACATCAATGCGTCGTTTCCCGATAAGAGCGAGCGTGAGCGGCGCGAGATTGTCGACAAGTTTTATCACCACTTCTGCGACACGTTCGTCGAGACCATTAAGTTGCTGCACATCAGCGAAGAAGAGATGCGCGAGCACATGCGCTTCGAGGGCTGCGAGCAGATAGAAGACTACGTACGGCAAGGCCGTTCGGTGGCAGTCTATGCGGCACATTTCGGCAACTGGGAATGGCTGACGAGCATAGTGCTCTGGGGCGATTTCGGCGAAAACGTACGCCTTTCGCAGGTCTACCGCCCGCTGCGCAACAAGTGGTTCGACGAGTTCTACTACAAGTTGCGCGGGCGCTTCAACACCGTGTCGATACCGAAAACCAACGTGCTTCGGACGCTGTTAGGCTTTCGCCGCAGCGGAGGCTACGTCACCGGCTTTATCTCCGACCAAAAGCCGAGCCACAACGACGGGCATCACAGCGTGGAATTTCTGGGGCAACAGACGCCGTTTATCACCGGTACGGAGCTGATACTGAGGAAACTCGACCCGGCGGTGATGGTGTTCGACGTCGAAAAACCGTCGCGCGGACATTACACCATAAAACTGGTGAAAATCGCCGACAGTGCGGCGGCTACCGAGGAATATGAAATCACCGACACCTTTGCACGACATTTGGAACAAAACATACGACGCCAACCCGAAATCTGGCTGTGGTCGCACAACCGTTGGCGCCGCCCGAAACATTAAGAGCCAAATAAGACCCCGAAACACTAAGAGCCTGTTTCATAAGAAAAGTTAAACAATGAGGCTGTCAGTCATTGAGCAAGTTTGTTTGTGCTTATAAGGGCGTGTGGCGAGCCACATAACCGTTAAGCACGGAC
>JBJEDO010000009.1:0-8002 GCA_051872155.1 Candidatus Limisoma sp. | reverse complement strand
TAAGGTGTTGGCAGTTAGCCCTTGCAGTAGGAAAAGTGTGAATAATGCAGGTTAAATCTACTTCTTTTTATCTACCTTATTATAACGCTCGTTAAGACCTTTAACCACGTCGGCTGTGATGTCGTCAACGTTGCCGACATACCAGGTTGCAGCCTTGCGGAGCACCAATGTATAGCCTTGCTTCTTGGAATACTCTGCGATGTATTTGTCGACAGAGTCGCGAAGCTGCTGACTGTTCATCAACGCTTCGTTCTGCGCCGTACGGGTGAGGTTGTCCATATAGTTGCGCGCATCAACTTGCATCTTTTGCAACTTCTCTTGGTCGGCGTTGAAACTTGCCTCGGTCAAGTAGCCGTTGCTCTTATATTTACGTTCGATTTCGCCTGCAAAGCGTTGCAATTCGTTCTCTTTCTGGCGACGAGCCGACTCCAACTTGCTGTCGGCACGCAACAACGCTTCGTTCACGTCTTTGGCAAAGTTGTAGCCACTCATCAACGAGTCTTCGTCGACAAACGCCACTTTCAATGCCGACGCATCAGCTGTCTTTGTTGTCTTTTTGTTATTGCTCTCGGCGTTGGCTTCCGTCTTTCCTTCCGAAGAACAGCTCGTTGCGGCAAACATCGCTACCGCCAACATTACTGCCGACACCTTCGCAAATCTTGTAATTTTTGTCATGATAATTTATTTTGTTAATTTTCTATTCGTCTTTAGCGCATCGGATACCTTTATCAGCCAACGCACGATTGCCGTGCACGTGCGTCGAGGGGAATTTGCCTCCTTTGACAAAGAAAATTTTCACTCCCAACAGCACTACACACAATGCTAAAATTGCTATAGCCGCGATTATCGTCAACACAAATTCTTAAATTTTACTGCAAATATATGAAAAGAGTGAGAAAATTTGGGCTTAACTCGGATTTATTTTGTAACTTGCACCTCGATTTAAGAATGATTTAACAATAATTTTCAAATAAATGCGTTTAATTTTAAAATTGTAAACATCTATGACAATCAAAGAACTTAAACCTGAACTGATTTGGGGAATCTTCTCAGAGATTACTCAAGTGCCGCGTCCTTCGAAGAAAGAGGGTAAAATGCGCGAATTCCTCCTTGACTTTGCAAAGAAACACAATATCGAGGCAAAAACTGACGCTATAGGCAACGTTGCAATGCGCGTGCCGGCAACTCCGGGCAAAGAAAATGCTCCCGTTGTTGTCCTCCAAGGTCATATGGATATGGTGCCCAACCAAACCAAGCCGGAAACTCACAACTTCGAAATCGACCCGATTCAAGCCGTGGTCGACGGAGAATGGGTTCACACTAAAGACTACAAGACTACCCTCGGCGCCGACAACGGTATCGGCGTAGCAGGTGCGTTGGCTGCCCTGGTCGACAAGAGTTACGCCCACGGCCCGCTCGAAGCACTCTTCACCGTCGACGAAGAAACCGGTCTTACGGGAGCCAAGAACGTCGGCGAAGGTATGATGACCGGCTCTATCCTCATCAACCTCGACTCGGAAGACGAAGCACAAATCTTCCTCGGCTGCGCAGGCGGTATCGACACGACGGCTACATTTAAATATACTGCGGAAGCCGCTCCTGCAGGGTATGCGTTTGTAAAAATCTCGACCAACGGATTCAAGGGCGGCCACTCGGGCGCCGACATCCACCTGGGTCGCGCTAACGCCAACAAGGTGCTCGTGCGCTTCCTCAACAGCCTCTACGGTGACTTCGGCGGCTTCGCCCTCGCTGAAATCGACGGCGGCGAACTCCGCAACGTTATCCCCGGCAACGCATACGCCGTTATCGGTGTACCCGCCGACAAGAAGGAAGACCTCCGCGTGCGCTTTAACAATTATGCAGCCGTTATCGAAGAAGAATACAAAGGCATCGAAGGCAACCAAGTGTTTAAACTCGAAACCGTCGACGCTCCCGCGGAAGTAATCGACCCGTGCACGGCAAAACGCCTCATCCTCGCCGCTCACTCCGCGCCTAACGCTGTTATCGCTATGAGCCACGGCATCGAAGGTATGGTAAGTACATCGACCAACCTCGCACTGTTCCGCCAAGACAAGGCTGCCAAAACCGTTGCAATCATCACCTCGCAACGCAGCGAAGAAGAGTCGCGCAAGTTTGACATCGCAAGCCAAATCGCCGCTCACTTCTCCCTCGCAGGCGCAGAAATCACTCAGGGCGACGGCTACCCCGGTTGGAAACCCAATATGGACTCCAAGATTCTGAAGATTGCCGTAAAAGCCTACGAAGACCTATACGGCATCACACCGCTATGCACATCGCTCCATGCCGGATTGGAATGCGGCAACTTCTTGGCGCTCAACCCGAAACTCGACATGATTTCGTTCGGACCGACACTCCGCGACGTTCACACTCCCAAAGAATCCATGCACATTCCCGCTGTGGAAAAATACTGGAACCACATCGTCAGAATCCTTGAAATGGTAGCCGAATAGTGGTTTACCACCGAAATATCAGCAGAGAGAGTCACGACCTGCAAGCCGGGTCTGCCTCTCTCTGTTTTTTGCCTTATTATGTATACGACTATGAAAAATATACTGACACTCTGCGCTATCGCATTGGCATTCTGCTCGGTAGCTTTTGCCAAGAACCACCACATTTCTGTTGAAACGGAGCGCCCCCAAGCCGATACGACCGAAGTGGACTCGCTCGCCAAATACACCCGCCTGACCGACGACGACTACCGCCGCGTTGCCGAAGAACTCGGCGTGGAAACGGCTACGATAAAAGCCGTTGTCGAAATCGAAGCCGGCACGACGCATAAAGGATTTGCCACCCCCGGGATTCCGCTGATAAACTTCGACGCCACAGTATTTCGACGCAACCTGTCGCGAGCCGGCAAAAGTTATACCCGCCACGCACAGAATCCCGCATTCCGCAGTCCCGACGTTCGCCGCCACGGCTCCTACGGCATGGCGCAGTGGGCGCGACTCGAAAACGCACGCACCATCGATGCCGACATCGCCAACGCCTCCGCCTTTTGGGGAATGTTCCAAATCGGTGGCTTTAACTGGAAAAAATGCGGCTGCGCATCGATTGACGAATTCGTCGACCGCATGTCGGAATCGGAAGCCGCCCAACTCGAACTCTTCGCCCAGTTCTGCAAAAACTCCAACCTCGTGCAGTACCTCAAAACCCGCAACTGGAGTAAGTTTGCCTACTACTACAACGGACCGTCGTACCGCTCGCGCGGCTATCACACAAAACTCAACTCGGCATACCGAAAACATTCTCGGAGTCGTTAACTCTTTTTAACCGCTCGGATTTGCAAAAGTCGTAAAAACGGTTTACTTTTGTAACAGATTTAAATTTGGAACGATTACAAACTGTGAGAGAACGAGCTATAGAACGGTTAAAGAGGCACGACATCAAGCCTTCGGAGCAGAGGATTGTGATAATGCAATACCTGCTCACCCACCACAACCATCCCACAGCCGACCTCATCTACAGCGAACTTGCGCCGACGATGCCCACCCTGTCGAAAACGACAATCTACAACACCCTCAAACTCCTTGCCTGCCACGGAGCAGTGACCGAGATGACCATCGACAAGCGCAACGTCCACTACGACTCCCACACCGTGCCCCACTCCCACTTCATGTGCCGTTGCTGCGGAAAAATCATCGACATGCCGCCCGACGACACAGCCGCCGAACCGACAGCGCGATACTACAACAGTTCGGGCGAACAAAACGGCATGCAGTTTGTTATCGAAGAAACGGAAATAAACTACAGAGGTCTCTGCGGAGACTGCCTGCATAAAGAATAAAACTATTAACACAATTAAAAATCTCTTAGTTATGAAAAAATTTATTTGTACAGTATGCGGTTACGTTCACGAAGGTGATGCCGCTCCCGAAAAATGCCCGTTGTGCGGCGTTCCCGCAAGCAAGTTCAAAGAACTCAAAGAAGAGCAAGGTCTCGAATTCGTTACCGAGCACGTTATCGGCGTTGCTAAAGGTTGCGACGAAGAGATGATTAAAGACCTCAACGCTCACTTCAACGGCGAATGCACCGAAGTTGGTATGTATCTCGCTATGTCGCGTCAAGCCGACAGAGAAGGCTATCCCGAAATCGCTGAAGCTTACAAGCGCTACGCTTTCGAAGAAGCAGAACACGCTGCGAAGTTTGCAGAACTCCTCGGCGACTGCGTTTGGGACACCAAGACTAACCTCGAAAAACGTATGGCAGCCGAATCAGGTGCTTGCGCCGACAAAATGCGCATCGCAAAACGTGCTAAAGAACTCAACCTCGACGCCATCCACGACACCGTTCACGAAATGGCAAAAGACGAAGCACGCCACGGTCAAGGCTTCCAAGGTCTTTACAACCGCTACTTCAAGAAATAATTCGGCACATCCCCGACAAACTCCACAGGCAGTGCACACCCGCGCTGCCTGTCGTTTTTTTTATCATTCCTTGGCAGCCGCGGCGGCATTCGCCGCTTTTTACACTATTCGCTTGAATAATTCAGTCGTTTGACGTATTTTTGCAGAAAATTTGACTGATATGAACCAGGCTTTTATCACATGGACTTTTAATCCCGACTTAATATCGCACCCCATCACAATACGCTGGTACGGCATAATGTTTGTCATCGGCTTCGTCCTCGGAGTGAAAGTTATCGGCAGAATGTTTCGCCGCGAAGGCACCCCGAGCAATTGGGTCGACGCAATATTCATCTACACAGCCATCTGCACCATCATCGGCGCACGCCTCGGACACGTGTTCTTCTACGCGTGGGACTACTATTCGCAGCATCCCGAAGACATCATCAAGACCTGGGAAGGCGGTTTGGCAAGTCACGGCGGCGCTATCGGCATACTCATCGGGCTGGTTATCTACAAATGGTGCGTCACCAAAAAGCCCTATCTGTGGGCACTCGACCGCCTCGTTGTACCCGTTGCCATGGTCGGCGGACTAATCCGTCTGGGCAACCTGATGAACCACGAAATCTACGGGCATCCCACCGACCTGCCCTGGGGATTCCGATTCGTCGAAAACGTCGACGCATGGCTCAAAGGCGCCGAACCGATATTCTCGCAACCCTCCCACCCCACGCAAATCTACGAGTCGCTCTGCTACTTTGCTCTGTTCGGACTCCTTATGTATATGTATTGGAAACGCAACAGCGGCGAGCGCCAAGGTCTGCTAACCGGCACATTCCTCGTAGGCTGCTTCGCCTCGCGATTCCTCATCGAATTCATCAAAAATCCGCAAGAAAGTTTCGAAGTGGGAATGACACTCGACATGGGACAATGGCTCAGCGTGCCGTTTGTCATCGTAGGCATCATCCTCATCGTCAGAGCATTCCGCATAGAGCGCGAGCACATCAAATATCCCGACAAATTCGCAGAAGAGCCGCGTAAGAAATGAGCAACATCATCGACATAGCTACCCAAAGCGGATGGCTGAGTGCCCAGCCCACAGCACTTGAGCGCATCACCACGACGGCGATTATCGCCGCCATCGGCGTAATCGTCTATCTGTTCTGCACAAGAGTCATAGGACACATCCTCCGAGAATTCGCGAAGCGCACAAAAGCCAAATGGGACGACCACCTCTTTACGCCGCAGATGATAAAAGCGCTGAGCATACTCGCTGTTGCCATCATCTGCTTTAGCCTTGCCCCGCTCATCGCCATCGGCAGCCCCGGCAGCATCAACCTGATAAACAAAACCGGGCAAATCGTCATCCTCTTTGCCGGAATTCGAGTGGTCAACACCTTCATAACATCCTTCTACGCCATCTCCAACGAGACCAACGTAAAGCGCATCAAGACCCTCCGCGGCGTGTTTCAGGTACTCAAATTCGTGGTCATCGTCATCGGCATAATCATCAGCATAGGCATCCTCATCAACGAAGATGTCGGCACCATCCTCGCCGCCATGGGTGCTTACGCTGCCGTCATCGTCCTGCTCTTCCAAGACACCATACTCGGCTTCGTCGCCGGCGTAATCATGAACGCCTACGACACACTCCAGCCGGGCGACTGGGTTGTGATGGACAAAATGAACATCAACGGCGAAGTGCTCGAGACGAATCTCAACATTGTCAAAATACTCAACTGGGACAACTCCATAGCGACCGTCCCGACGCGTATGTTCTTGGAGAAATCGTTCCAAAACTACCGGCAAATGCGCATAGAGAAGTCGCGCCGGGTGTGCGAACAAATCTTTATCGACATCAACAGCGTAACCACCGCTAAAGGCAGCGCACTTGAAAGTTACAAACAACTCGTCGCCAACTGGAATCAGAATGCCGTATGCGGCGAAGACCGACTCACCAACCTTCACTTCTACCGCTACTACCTCGAGCAGATGTATGCCCCGCTACGCAGCACCGAGCCCAAGCAGCCCGTCACGCATCGGCACATAATGATAAAAACCCTCCAAGCCACGCCGACAGGACTTCCCGTAGAAATCTACTTCTTCACGTCGGCGACCGAATGGGTCGACTTCGAGCACTTCAAAGCCGAAGTGGTCGAAACAGCCATCGCCGCACTTAGTCTCTTCGACCTGCGTCCGTTCCAGTCGCCCGCAGGCACCGACATCGCCGGCATCAAGGCATAACCTGCGTTATTTCAATCGTTTAATCACGCGAGCGGGGTTGCCAACCGCAACCGACCGGTCGGGAATATCCGACACCACAACGCTACCCGCACCGATGGTCACGCCGTTGCCTATCGTCACGCCCGGCAGTATTGTCACACCGCCGCCGAGCCAACAACTGTCGCCAATCGTTACCGGTCGCGCCCACTCCATACGCGTATTGCGCTCGTAAGGGTCCGTGCTATGGCACGCCGTATAGATGCTCACATTCGGACCGATAAAGCAGTCGTCGCCAATCGTCACCCACGCCTCATCGAGAACAGTCAACCCGAAATTAGCGAAAAATCGTTTGCCGACACGGATATGCTTACCGTAGTCGCAATAGAAAGGCTGATTGACAAACGTGTCGGCATCGCATCTGCCCAAAATTCGCTGCAGCATCGCCGAGCGCGCCGACAAGTCGGTCGGACGAATGCGATTATATTCCCAACACAAATCCTTGACAGCATTCAGCATCTCAATCAAATCGGCATCGTCGGCGCGATATACCTCGCCCGACAACATCTTTTCGTATTCAGTTTTCATATTCATTATTCAAAAAAAACCATCTATTGCAAATGTAATTTATTTATCGTAGAATTTCAAGATGAGATAAAAAAACATGTAAAAAAGGATAGCACATCAGTGATTATTTGTATCTTTGTAATAATACTATTTCATCAAATATTATTTATGAACACCTATTCTCAAGCCGTAAAGAACATAAAGTAAGCGATATTACAGAGTCAGTATCGTGCGGCATCTTCGGCTAATAAAGAACAACTCTCACTATATTATGGGATTGGTTGCTATGTTTCTAAGAACTCTCGTGAAAATTTTTGGGGTCAAGGAGCAATCGAAACAATCAGTCAGCAACTTCAAAAGGAACTGCCGGGCCTTCGTGGATTCTCTGCTGCCAACATAAAATTCATGCGTCAGTTTTATGAAACTTGGTGTGAGGATTTAAAATCGCTAACTGCAGTTAGCGAAATAGACAATAGAGAGACGCCAACTACAAGTAGCGAAATAAGCACCCGATTGTTACTTCCGGAGACTCCTCAAAAAGAAGGTTTTAACATGGCTTCATTCTTAGGCTTGGGGTTTACACATCATATGATTATTATCAGAAAAACAAAATCTCTTGAAGAGCGCCTATTTTACATCAGCCAAGCATATGCAAACAAATGGAGCAAAGAAATACTGACCGCAAGAATTGAAGATGACCTGTTTTACCATCAAGGCAATATTGCTAACAATTTTATTCAAAAGATACCCGATACCAAACAATCATTGAAAGCAATAGACATGTTCAAAGATGAATATCTGTTAGATTTTATCAACGTAGAAGAACTTGGAGAACGAGACAAAGAAGATAT
>JBJEDO010000008.1:2232-34410 GCA_051872155.1 Candidatus Limisoma sp. | reverse complement strand
CTTACCTCTTACCTCTTACCTCTTACCTCTTACCTCTTACCCCTTACCTCTTACCCCTTACCCCTTACATATTACAAAAACGTCGCATCCGGAACAAAAAAACGAGAAAAAGTCGTTTTGTTGTTCCGAAAATTACTATATTTGCAACCGAATTGATATTTGCACGAACAATGAAGGCTCTAAAAGACATCGGGACCGTGCCTTTTGACTTAAGCGTGTTGCAGTCGTTCTATCCCAACTGCAAACACATCACCGACAAGGCAATAAGGCTTGAAAAGGATGGCGAAATCGTACGGCTGAAGAAAGGGCTGTACGTGGCGAATACGAACGACGGCACACTCTCGCGCGAACTGCTCGCAAACCGGCTCTACGGACCGTCGTACGTTTCTATGAGTTGGGCATTGTCGTGGCACGGACTCATACCCGAAAGGGTGTATCTCGTTCAATCGATGACAATCAAACACACTCGCAAATTCAGCAATGCTTTCGGCACATTCCACTATCAGAACTGCCCGGATACGTACTTTCCGTTAGGCATAACATCCCAAGGCAAGGGCATAATACATTACCTGATTGCCTCACCCGAAAAAGCCCTTTGCGATTACATTTGTTATCACAAAATAACACTCCGCTTTATGAAGGAAGTTGGCGAGTTTCTGGAAGAAGACCTGCGATTCGACATGGACATACTCCCGGACCTCGACCTTGACTTAATCGGCAAATGCGCCGAAACCTGCAAAAAGCCAAACACATTATTTACACTCCTAAAATTTTTGAAAAATGAAAGACATATTTGACACAATGCTTTCCGCATACCCCACCGACACCCCGGAAGAACGCAGAAATGCCATGTATGAGGTGATGCAACAAATCGTTTTGTGCGGACTTCAACGCGGCGGATTCTTCAAAGAAGCAGCATTCTATGGAGGCACGTGCTTACGAATATTCCATGGATTGAATCGATTCTCCGAAGATATGGATTTTTCACTCCTCAAGAAGAACCCTGAATTTAAACTTGAAGCATATTTCCCCGCCATAATCGAAGAATGCAAGATGCTCGGACGTGACGTTGTAATATCCAAAAAGGACAAACGAAATTTTGGAAAAGTCGAATCAGCTTTTCTCAAAGATAATACAGAGGTATACAATCTGTCGTTCCAAACAGAGAAGTCGCTGAAAATCAAAATCGAGGTCGATACAATGCCTCCACTTGATTTCGAGACCGAACAAAAAATTCTGCTCTTGCCACACTCATTCTCCACGCGTTGCTTTTCCTTGCCGGACCTTTATGCAGGGAAAATGCATGCATTAGCTTTTCGGCAATGGAAATCGAGAATAAAAGGTCGCGACTGGTACGACTTTGAATGGTACGTTCGATACAAGGTGCCGCTTGATTTTCGCCATCTGCAAATACGCGCAAAAGAATTCAACGACATCAGTCTGACACGCGAACTGTTTTTAGAAAAGCTTCGCGAACGATTTGCAACTGCCGATATCGAAATGGTTAAACAAGACGTACTGCCCTATCTCAGAGACGCCTCAGAACTGGACATTTGGTCGAACGACTATTTTTTACAATTAGCCGATATGATTATCTACCAAGAATAAACGAGAACCCGAAAACCTTTGATTATCAAGCTATCAATTATGCAAAAAGGCGCATATAGCGCCTTTTTTGTAAATCTGATAATATTCTTTATTCAACTCTTGTCCATTCTTCAATATCTGAGTCATAATACTTATCAATCTCTCCCAAATAAGAACCCTCATATCTTATTATCATCTTATTTTTAGCAAGAGTAAGTATTGTATAAACTTCAACTTCACCATCTGACCATTCAGCAGTCATAATATTACCTTTAACAAAATAAGTACCGGTTAAAGAATGATCTCCACTTGCATGATCGATTTCAACGAAAGAACAATTTCCATTGCTCTCGAGTGTAAGCAGTTGATACCCGGAACCAAAATCAAGCCTCCAAACTCCAACAACAGAAAAATCGGTTTGAGGTTCTTTTTCGTCATCATCTCCGCAAGCGGTTAACGTCAGACTGAGTGTTGTGACGAGCAACATCATCAGATACTTAAAAATTTTATTCATACAGTTTGTTAAGTGTCGCCTCCATTCCCGATTTGACGTTTAATTGTTATACAAAAAAGCGTGGAATGATGTTCTTGTTTATCCCTAAGGAGGCATCGCCAAACGCCTAACACGAAACAAACAGTCCACTCCCACGCCGTACCGGATATCTAAGCGCCCCTTATCGGGGAGTGGATATACGACAAGCATGAGCGTTTTAGAAACTGCTTTTCCTTCGTGTTTTGAAATTGGCGATTTCCTTAGGAGGATAAAGCAAAAAACGCTTTGATATGTCCGCATAGTTGCCTATGCGTTGCAAAGTTACAAAACTTTTTGAAGTCAACAAAATAGAATTTTTCACCCCTGCAGTTGTAATTTTGCAATTTATGTCTTAGTTTTGTCGGACGGAAAGTGACCATAAAAGTAACAACTATGATAAACGATTCGCGACCATATACGTTCGACCGGGTTATTCGCCTGCTGTTAGGCGCCGGCTGCGTTTGGGCAGTCTTTTGGCTGCTAAATCGCCTCAGCGACGCACTGCTGCCGTTTTTTGTGGCTTGCCTGCTTGCCTACATCTTCGAGCCGTTTGTGGCTTTCAACAAGCGCATACTTCACCTGCGCGGTAACTTCATCCCTATTCTGTTGTTTCTCATCGAGTTATGCGGCATCGTGGCGCTGTTTTTCTACCTCGTCGTGCCGACAATCGTCGACGAACTCGTCGTCGTGTCGCGACTCATCAAAGGCTACATCTCGTCGCCCGACAACCCGTATATGCCCGCCGCTATCGACTCGTTCATACGCCGCAACGTCGACTTCTCCTACATCTCGTCGCTCCTCACCAAGGAGCAATGGGCGGAACTCGCCAAGTCGGCTCTCTCCGGCACTTGGACCGTCGTAAGCGGAAGTATCTCGCTGCTGCTCACCGTCTTGAGCTGGTTCATCGTGCTCATCTACTTCATCTTCATCCTCCTCGACTACGACAACTTTATGGCGGGTATGCGCGAGCTCGTCCCGGCGAAATACAAGCCTACCGTTTTCGGCATTGTCGACGACGTGAAATACAGCATGAACAAATACTTCCGCGGGCAAGCGCTCATTGCCCTTTGCGTCGGCATTCTCTTCAGCGTGGGATTTCTGATTATCGACATGCCGATGGCTATCGTTTTAGGTCTGTCGATTGGCGTGCTCAACATGGTGCCCTACTTGCAGCTTATTTCCATTATCCCCACGACGTTTCTCTGCATGGTCTATGCCGCCGAGACCGGCACCGGATTTTGGTACATCTTCCTGGCGGCAATGGTGGTCTACGGCGTGGTTCAGCTGATACAAGACCTCTACCTGACGCCAAAAATCATGGGTAAGTCGATGGGGCTCAACCCGGCAATCATCCTGCTTTCGTTGTCGGTTTGGGGGTCGCTGCTGGGCTTCCTCGGACTTATTATCGCCCTTCCGCTCACGACGTTACTGCTCTCGTACTATCATCGCTATGTGCTCCACATTCCCAAGCCGGAAACGGCCTCCGACAGTTCGTCGAAAAGCCCGGAAAGCTAAAATCGCAACTTTTTCGTATAGTTTATTGCATTTTCGACAATAAAATCAAAATATTTTGCTATTTTTGCCAATATTAAATAACACTTATAAAATTCAACACTTATGAAATTTTGCAGCAAATGCGGACAACCACTAAACGACAGTGCTATGTTCTGCCCGAAATGTGGCACAAAGGCTGACGCAACGCAGCCTCAACAACCTCAACAGCCGCAGCAACCGCCCGTACAACCGCAACAACAGCCACCGCTATATCGTCCACAGGCTCCTCAACAGCCTTACAATCAGCAATACGGCGGTCAGCAACAGTATGGCGGTCAACAACAATACGGACAGCAGCAATACGGTCAGCAGCAATACGGCCAGCAGCAATATGGCGGATCCGGCGAGGTTTTCGAATACAACGAAAAAGGTCGCTTCCGCAAACTCGAGTTTATGGAAGCATGCAAAATGTATTGGAAGCGCTATGCCGAATTCGAAGGACGCAGCCGCCGCTCCGAATATTGGTGGGCTTACCTGATGATATTCATACTCGGTATCATACCCGTCATAAGCTACATTGCTTGGTTGGCATGCATCATTCCGTCGTTAGCCATCGGCGTGCGCCGACTCCACGACATCGGCAAGAGCGGATGGAACATGCTTCTCTGCTTGATTCCTCTTGTCGGGACTATTATCCTGATTATTTGGTTCTGCCAAGACGGACAAGTCGGACCTTACGAGTACGGTGAAGACCCGAAATACGTTCCATAGCAAACGAATACACATTATCATCGACTGGATTCCCTGCATGCGCTTGCCGGGGATTCAGTTGATTTGTCGAATAAAGATATGATTTTTAACTCTTTAGAATTCCTGTTTTTCCTACCGATAGTCTTTTTGCTTTACTGGTTTGCATGCCGCAAATCGTGTTGGCAGAATGCCTTTTTGCTCCTGTCAAGTCTGGCATTCTACGGCTGGTGGAATTGGAAACTTCTCGGACTGATTGTAGCGGTTGTCGCCGTTACCTACGTCGGCGGAATTCTAATAGAGCGCACGTCGAGCCGTAAAGCGGCAAAAGCCATTTGCGCCACCGTTGTGACGCTATGTCTGCTCAACCTCGGCGTGTTTAAATACTACAACTTCTTTGCCGACAACCTTGCCGAGATTCTTAACCGATTCGGCATGGAAGCCCCGTTTACGACGCTCAACCTCGTGCTGCCAATCGGCATCAGCTTCTACACGCTGCAAGCCGTCAGCTACGTTATCGACGTCTATCGCGGCACAATCAGAGCATCGCACAGCGCAGTCGACTACGCCACCTACATCAGTTTCTTCCCGCAACTCGTTGCCGGACCCATCGAGCGCGCCGGAACGATTCTGCCGCAGTTTGCCGCCACTCGCCGATTCGACTATGCTATGGCGGTCGACGGACTGCGACAAGCACTATGGGGATTCTTTAAGAAACTCGCCATCGCCGACAACTGCGGGCACATCGTCGACCAAATTTTTGCCGACTACCACGCCCACGGCACGGCGACGCTCGTCTTCGGCGCAGTGCTCTTCACCATACAAATCTACACCGACTTCTCCGGCTACAGCGACATCGCAATCGGCGTTGCAAAGCTCTTCGGCATCCGACTCAGCCGAAACTTCGACAACCCGTATTTCGCCATCGACATCCCGCAATTCTGGCGCCGTTGGCACATGTCGCTCATGTCGTGGTTTCGCGACTACCTCTACATTCCGCTGGGCGGTAACCGCCGAGGCGTAGTGCGTCAGGCATTGAACGTCGGCATCGTATTCTTGGTCAGCGGACTCTGGCACGGCGCAAACTGGACATTCGTAGCCTGGGGAGCCTACAACGCACTGCTGTTCATCCCCTACATCGTCACACGCCATCGCACAAACGACGCAACATTCACGCGACGTCTCGTCTGCCGCTTCGTCACGTTCCTGCTCGTCGTAATCGGATTTACCATCTTCCGCGCCGACTCAATCGCCGACGCCGTCAACTACTTTGCCTGCATGTTCGCCAACCCGTGCCTGCGCATCCCCGACTTCTCGCTGACAATTTGCATCTACACAGCCGCCGCGCTGCTCATCGAATGGATTGGTCGCAACGGCTCATACGCATTAGCCTTCGTTGCCGACATCAAGTCGTCGCTCTGGCGTTACGCCATCTACTACGCAATCTTGCTGACAATTCTGCAGAAAGCCAACGACACAACGCAATTCATTTATTTTCAGTTCTAAAGCATGAAGAGGTTTCTAAAGAAAATATTACTGTTCGTCAGCCCGGTTGTCGCCGTCGTGGGCATCTACATCATTTTAGACCCGTTCATGGTGGTTCACCACCACTCTCCGTTCTTCGAGCGCGAATGCTACGTCGGCATCAATCCCAACGTCGGCTACGTCAGCACGATGACCTACATCGAAAACCTACCCGAGCAAGACTACGACTCGTTTATCTTCGGCAACTCGCGCAGCGTACACTTCCTCATCGACGACTGGCAGCCGCACATCGACCCCGACGCACGCTGCTTCCACTTCAACGCCGACGGCGAATCTCTCTACGGCATGCTCAAGAAAATCGAGCTAATCGACAGTCTCGGCGGAAAACTCAACAACGCGCTGCTCATCGTCGACAACACGCTCCTCGGCAAGGCGAAAAACAACGAAGGTCACCTCTTCGCCATCCCGCCGGCACTCGAAGGCGGTCGCGGCAAGACGAAATTCCAATGGCAATACATCAAAGCATTCCTCACGCCGCGATTTACCGTTGCCTACGCCGACTACGCCATCACCGGCAAAATCAAAAACTACATGCGCGCCGGATTCTTCGTCTCCGACGAATATATCAACTACGACTACCGACGCAACGAGTTAAAAGAGACCGGATTTGAGCGCGACATCGCCGCTGGAACTTTCTACACGCCAACACGAAAAGCCTACTTCACCGACTTCCCGGGAATGGTAGCAGAACCCGCCATCGGCGCACAACAAGCACAGATGCTCACCGAAATCGCCACACTGCTGCATGAGCATCACACACATTATAAAATAATAGTGTGCCCGATTTTCAACAAAATCAAACTCAACCCGTCAGATTTGGCATTCCTGCAAGCCACGTTCGGCATCGACGCCGTCTACGACTTCTCCGGCGTCAACAGCTACACCGCCGACTACCGTGGCTACTACGACGCCTACCATCCCCGCCCGACTATCACCCGACAAATCATCAACCAAGTCTACGCCGACTAAGCGCAGAGCGTACATCGTTTAGCGTTTATCGTTTATCGAGGCAAGCCTCTTACCTCTTACCTCTCCACAAAAAAGACCGACACCCGGTGGGGCATCGGTCTTCGTTTATTGCTCGTCCGCTATTAAGCAAACAGTTTGTTGAATTCTTCTGCGCTGACTTCTTTCTCTTCAACTTCGGCATTTTCGCGGATTACGCTGAAGATTTTGTCGTCGATGGCTTTGTCGGCAAGGCGACGGCGATATTCATCGTTCTTCAAGAAGTCTTCCGCATAGCGGTCGACATATTCGTCGGGAACGTTCGACATTCCGTATTGAGCGAATTGCTGAACGGCAAGGATTTTAGCCTCGCGAAGGAGATCGTCGTCTTCAACTTTGATACCTTGTTGCTCAACAATCACCTCTTTGATGAGTTGCCAAGATGCAGCCGGTTTCATGCGAGTATATTCGTCGTCGACGTTTTCTGCCGTAACATTTTCGTTGGTCTTAACGAGCCATTTTTTGAGAAATTCTTCGGGAAGTTCCACTTCGCCGACAGCCTTTTCGATAGCTGCCTGAGCGTCGATTGTGAAGCGGTAGTTGCTATCGAGGCGAAGTTGTCCGGCAATCATCTTGCGAAGTTCGGCGTCATATTCTTCTTCGTTGTGAACCTTGTCGGCGCCAAACACATCGTCGTAGAGCTCTTGACTTTTTTCAGCCAACTTGAGAACGATAATCTCTTTGATGGTAAATTCGAAATCGTTCTCAACGCCTTCTGCGGCTTCTTTCTCGATGTTGAGCATCGAAGCGATTTCGGCAGTTACGCCCTTAGCGGCTGCTTTGGGGTTGAACACCACCTTGTCGCCAACGGCTTTACCGATAAATTTAGCTTTTTCGTCGGCATCGGCAACATATTCCATCGAGATGATGGTATTGTCGTTAGCGATACCGCCTTCGAGAGCCTCACCGTTAGCGAGTTCGACAACCGAACCCTTAACGAGTGCAGTTTCGTCGACAGCGTCGCCCGGCTCTTGCTTGCCGTAACGACGAAGAATCGACTTGTTGTGGCCGTCGACCATCTCGTCGCTTACAGCGATGGTGTAGAACGGAACTTTCAACGACTTGTCGAGCTTAACGTCGATTTCCGGTGCAAGACCGATTTCGAAGCTGAAGGTATATTCTTTGGTTTCAAAGCTAACTTCTTGCGACTCAGCATTGAGCAACGGCTCGCCGAGAACTTTCAACTTATTGTCGCTGATATATTTGTAGAGCGCCTCAACCGTCTCACGATTTAACACGTCGGCAAGAACTTGTTTGCCGAACATTTTGCGCAAGATGCCTTCGGGCACCTTTCCCTGACGGAAACCGGGTATCTGGCGTTTTTGACCGATGGTTTTAAGGTCTTTCTTTACTTTATCCAAATAATCGTTTTCTTCAATCGACACTGTGATGATTCCGCTCACATTGCCGGTTTTCTCCATTGTTACGTTCATAAATCGTACTTTATTTATTCTTATTAATTACTTCAAATTTTACAAGGTGCAAAATTACAATTAAAAAAAGGGTCAGGCAAATTTCATAACAATTATTTGTTGTTTTTTCACGAAAATGCGGCGAAATACTTTTATTTTCGCTTGCTTTGCCGTAACTTCGCATAATAAACAACAAAATATCCGTATGAAACCCATCTTAGGACTCGTCGTGCCTTGCTATAACGAAGAAGCCGTGCTCAGCGACACGCTCTCTGCGCTCAAAGCCGTTATCGCCGATTTGGTCGACCGTCAACTTGTCGACCCCGCCAGCCGCATCTACTGCGTCGACGACGGTAGCCGCGACGCCACTTGGCAAATCATCCAAGCCGAGTCGCTCGCTTCGGCGGCTGTCTGCGGCGTTAAGCTCGCAGGAAACGTCGGTCACCAAAACGCACTTATGGCAGGTCTCACCACCGCCACTAACGACTGCGAAATCATGATTTCTATCGACGCCGACCTGCAAGACGACGTCAACGTGATTGCCGACATGGTCAAAGCATATCTCGACGGCGCCGACATCGTCTACGGCGTGCGCAAAAGCCGCGAGTCCGACTCGTTCTTCAAGCGCAATTCAGCCCTGATGTTCTACAAGATGATGAACGCCCTGGGCACGAAAACCGTATACAACCATGCCGACTATCGCCTGATGAGCCGCCGCGCCACCGAGAAACTTCTCGCCTTCCGCGAGCGCAACCTCTTCATCCGCGGCATCGTCCCCACCATCGGTTTCCGCACCGCTACGGTCTACTACGATCGTCATCCGCGGCTTGCCGGAGAGTCGAAATATCCGCTTAAGAAGATGCTCAGCTTCGCCGTCGACGGCATCACATCGTTCTCAATACGTCCGATTCGCCTGATTTTCGCCACCGGCATCATCATGCTCATCGCCACGCTCTCGGTGTCGCTCTACGTGCTGCTCGCCTACTTCCACGGCAACGTCATCCCCGGCTGGACGTCGCTGATGCTTTCGCTCTGGTTTATCGGCTCGCTCGTGCTCATCTCGCTCGGCATCATCGGCGAATACATAGGCAAAATTTATATCGAGGTTAAAGACCGCCCGCGGTTCTTCATCGAAAAAACTATTATTCAACAAAAAGAAACCACCTTCTAATGACAAACTTAGGATACGTCAGAGTTGCCGCCGCAGTGCCCGCAGTTCGCGTTGCCGACTGCGAGTTTAACAGCAATCATATCGTCGAAATGTTCGGCAAAGCCGCAAAACAAGGCGTCGAAATCGTTGTTTTCCCCGAACTTTGCGTCACCGGTTACACCTGCGGCGACCTGTTCGAACAATCGCTCCTGCTCGAGAGCGCCGACCGCTCGATTGCCGACATCCTCGCTCGTACCGCCGACGTCGACACCGTTGGCATCATCGGCGCACCGTTGCGCCACAAAGGCTCGATTGTCAATGCCGCCATCGTGTTCTGCCACGGACGCATCGCAGGCGTTGTCCCTAAGACGTATCTACCTAATTATAAAGAGTTTTACGAAAAGCGTTGGTTCATCTCCGCGCTGCAGTTGCGCCCCGACGAGACAATCGAAGTTGCCGGACAAACCGTGCCGATGCGCACCGACATCATCTTCGACATCGCGCGAGCACGCTTCGCCTTAGAAATTTGCGAAGACCTCTGGGCGCCCATCCCGCCGAGCAGCCGACACGCCGTCAACGGCGCCGAAATCGTGTTTAACCTCTCCGCCGACAACGAGTGCGTCGGCAAGCACGAATACCTGCTCGAGCTAATTCGCCAACAGTCGGCACGCTGCCTCGCCGGCTACGTTTTCTCGTCGTGCGGCTACGGCGAATCGACAACCGACCTCGTGTTCGGCGGCAACGGCATCGTCTGCGAAACCGGCACTCAGCTCGCCCACAGCCGGCGCTTTAGCCTCGACGAGCAACTCACTGTCGGCGACATCGACGTCGACAAAATCAACAACGACCGCCGCATCAACACCACGTTCGCCGAAAGCCGCGGCGTGCATGCCGACAGCTACCTCTTCGTGCAAATCGACTCGCCGGCACCCGACCACGCCGAAATACTTCACCCCGTCGACCCGCATCCGTTCGTCCCCTACGGCACAGCCCGCGAAGCTCGCTGCCGAGAGATTTTCGCGATACAGAAACTCGGTTTGGCTCGTCGAATCGAGCACACACAAAGCCGCACCGTTGTTATCGGCATCTCCGGCGGACTCGACTCAACGCTCGCCCTGCTCGTAGCCGCAAAAACTATGGATTTGCTCAAACGCAGCAGAACGTCGATTATCGGCGTAACTATGCCCGGATTCGGCACAACCGACCGCACCTATACTAACGCTATAAAGCTGATGAAACTGCTCGGCGTGACTATCCTTGAGATAAATATCGCCGACGCCTGCCGACAACACTTCAAAGACATCAGCCAAGACCCCGACGTCCACGACGTGACCTACGAAAACTCCCAGGCTCGCGAACGCACGCAAATCCTTATGGACATCGCCAACCAATGCGGCGGAATGGTCATCGGCACAGGCGACCTCTCAGAACTCGCACTCGGTTGGGCTACCTACAACGGCGACCACATGTCGATGTATGGCGTCAACGCTTCCGTGCCCAAAACGCTCGTCCGTCACATCGTTGAATGGCACGCTAATGGCGACCCCGATACACGCGACATCCTGCTCGACATTCTCGACACTCCCATTAGCCCAGAACTTATCCCCGCCGACCCCGACGGCAACATCGCACAATGCACCGAAGACCTCGTCGGACCTTACGAACTCCACGACTTCTTCCTCTACAACTTCTTGCGCAACGGCTACTCGCCACGCAAAATCTTCGCTCTCGCCCGAAAGGTTTTCTTCGGCACATACGACGACGACACTATCCGCCATTGGCTAACCACGTTCGTGCGCCGCTTCTTCAACCAGCAGTTCAAACGCTCTTGCCTGCCCGACGGTCCGAAAGTGGGACTCAGCCTATCGCCTCGCGGCGACTGGCGCATGCCCTCCGACGCCGTTGCCCGACTTTGGCTCGACGAATGTAACAACCTATAACCGATATGCTTAAGTTTATCGCCATTTTGCTCCTGGGCATCGCCACGGGCTACTTGCTGCGCCGTTGCAACATTCGCCGCGCCTGCTCGCGTGCCACCCTCGTTGCCATCTGTGCACTGCTGCTCATCATAGGCTTTGCCGCCGGCGCAAATCCCGACATCACGGGCGCACTGACACGCCTCGGCGGCGAAGCGTTGCTCATCGGTTGCGCCGCCACCCTCGGCAGCGTTGTGTGCGCCGCCATTGCCTACCGAATTTTCTTCCGTCGACAATGAAAACTTCGTTGATAATCGTTGGATGCTTCGTCTTCGGCATGCTATTGCCGGCGCTACTGCCGAGCGCATCGGCTCTACTGCCGCTATCGACCACGGCATCGGAATACGTGCTCTACACACTCATGTTTCTCGTCGGCATCGGCATTGGCTCCGACCCCGAACTTCCCAACATCCTACGCACATTCTCGCCGCGCGTGCTCATCGTGCCCGTAGCAACTATCGTCGGCACAATCACCTTCAGCGCACTGGCATCGCTACTGCTGCCGCATCGCGCGCTCGCCGACTGTCTCGCCATCGGCAGCGGAATGGGCTACTACTCGCTCTCGTCAGTGCTCATCGCTCAACTCCGCGCCCCCGAAGCGGGAATCGCTATCGCCGCGCAACTCGGCACTATCGCGTTGATTGCCAACATCGTACGCGAACTCATCGCACTGCTCGCCACACCCGTGCTCGCACGCCGATTCGGACCGTTTGCGCCCATCTGCGCCGGCGGAGCGACAACAGCCGACACGACGTTTCCCGTTATCGCGCGAACCGTCGGCAACCGCTACGCTTTCATCGCCATCATCCACGGAATCATCGTCGACGCCTCCGTCCCGTTCCTCGTTTCCCTCTTCTGCGCGATGTAGCCTGCATTATTCCACAAACAAATCGTCGAGCACCACCTCGCTTTGCACATTTCCGCTATACATATTCTTTTTAAGTCCGTAGGTAGTAACGAAAGTCTGATGAAGCGCTTTACGCGTCTTTGTCGCTGCTCGGAACACTTCGGCACGCTCCCGCAAGCGAGCATCATACTGCTTGGTGATTTCGAACTCACTTTGCGAGAATTTCATTTCGCATAGATTTATCGTTTGGTCGCGGCGGTCGATGAGCAGGTCGATTTGCGCTCCTTCACCTTTCCAACCGCAGATATCACTCTGAACCCCGGTAATGCCTAATTTCCGCTTAATCTGGCGAATATGGTGCAAACACAACTGCTCGAACGAATACCCGCTCCACGTCCTGCGCGACGGCGAGTCAATCATATTTTGCCAATGGTTCTCGTCCTGACCGCGATAGCCTTTCACGTAGCGAAGATGGAACAACGTGAATAAGTCGGTCAACTGATAAATCGTACCACGCTCTGTCTTGCCGAAAGCGGTATACTGACGAATAAAGTCACAATCGCACAAGTTGCGCAGCGCTTTGGTCAACGCACCACCCTCCTCGATCTTTGTTGCCGCCATAATTTCAAGACGAGTCAAGCCCGATGCCTTGTTCGCCAATGCTTCTATAATCTGCTTGTGCAATCTGGCTTCCTTGAAAAGCGAGCGAAACAGGAAGTTGTATTCCGAATATAGCGGAGCGTTTTGCACAAAGAAAAGATTGTCGACGTTCTGCGTCAGACTTTTATCCGATTCAAGCATCTGAAGATACAGCGGAGTGCCGCCGAGAATCATATAACATTCCGCAATCTGGTAACGATTCCAATTAATTCCCCGCGACCGGAGATATTGCTCGGTTTCGTAGAGCGAAAACGGCGCAAGATAGATGCTGCGAGTCGTTCTGTTATACAATCCACCCTTATCCGAAAGCACATTCTCGCGCATCCAGCTTGTAGCGCTGCCACAGACGATGAGTTTCAGCCGATTGTTGGTTGCGCCCCACGAATTCCAAAAGTACTCCAGAGCTTTTATAAATCGACTCTTTGGCGTGTCCATCCACGGTAGTTCATCGAGAAATACGACAATAGGATTATTTCCCCCTATCGACTCGAGATATTCACGCAACTGAGCAAATGCGCCGAACCAGTCGGGCGGTGTTTTCCATTTGCGACCGGAATAACGCTCCAACTGACGAGCAAACTCGCCGAGTTGTTCCTTCTTCGTACCTTCGTAAAAGCCTGTGGAATAGAAGCTGAATGTGTCCTTAAAAAATTGACGCACCAGAAAAGTCTTCCCGACACGGCGCCTGCCGTATATCGCGATTAATTCCGGCGAATTCGACTCAATCCGCTGACGCAAAATCTCTTGCTCTGCCTTTCTTCCTATGATAGAATCACTCATATTCAATGTTTTTCTTTGTGCAAAAATAACAAAATTTCTTCGATTATGCGTCGGTAACTCGATTTTTTTTGGACTTACCGATAAGTAATCGGCGATTTTTGGGAAATTCTCGGCATAATTCTCGGCTTTGCTTCGGTTTTACGTCGATGAAATTTCGCCAAAAATTAGGCAAAAAATTTGCACAGCCGAAAAAATCACTTTACCTTTGCACCACAAAAGCGACAAAACATTGTCCAGTGGTGTAATGGTAGCACTTCGGATTCTGGTTCCGCCTGTGAGGGTTCGAGTCCTTCCTGGACAACAAAAAGCACTGCAGCTCAACAAGTTGCGGTGCATTTTTAATGCTACCGGTAAAATACGCGTCGCGCATCGGTGCGACCGACCTGGCGGTCGAACGTTTATCGTTTATCGTAGAGCGTTTATCGCAGACCTCTCGTTCCTCGTGCCTCTTAACTCGTCCCTTTGAGGTCCTCTTACCTCTTACCTCTTAACAAAAATGGCACAAATCTGCACAATTTTGAAACATTTTCGCAAAATATTTGCATATTTAATTCCAATAATTTACCTTTGCGTGTTGTCAAATTCAAAAATAAAAAAACTTTCAACTGCTATGAAAACGTTAATAAATCATAAAACGGGGGGGGGTATTTTTAACACTCATTTTTAGCCTCATAAGCGTTTCTACAATCAAAGCAGAGCAAACATCTACCTGGGAAGACGGCAAATCATATAGCTCAGTAACTATGGCCTCTAACAACGAGACCTACCGCATAACAATAGAGGGAGATGTCACATTAACCGGATGTATGAATGTCGGCAACCCCGACGGCGGCTCTTCAGGAATAACATGTATCGTAGAGGTCAGCGAATCGCGGAACGGAGATGTAACAATAAATAACGGAGGCACTACCTCATTTTTTAGAGTCTACCCAAACAACACACTTATAATAAAGGGTAGCGCCGGCAAACGAATAATATTCGACGGTGGCACAACATCGAGCACAACTAAAGGCACGTCGGAAGAAATGATAGGAACTAACGGGACATTGGTTCTACAACACGTCGTTTTCCAAAACAACACAAACACAAGCGGCTGGTATCCGGCAATTAAAATCAACTTCAAGAGTTTAACAGCAGATGCAGATAAAATAATAGGGAAAACAACTATTCTGAACTGCGAGTTTAAAAGCCTAAAAGGCAAAAACTCACCGGTATTATATTGCCACAACGCAACTTCACCGGCCGATTTTGATAATACCCCGGAATCGTGCGCAATACTTATAAAAGACACTGAAATACACGACTGCGAGGTAACAACAGGCGATGGTCGCAGCGAGACCGATGCCGGACAGAAATGGGGAGGTCTTATTCGAACTCGCGGAGTATGGGTTGGAAATCTCACGATGACGAATGTTAAAATGTACAACAACAAAGCATCCGATTGTTCCTGTGCCGGAATCTTTTGGAATGCATTCGGCAATAGAAAGACAAAGAAGCCGGTCTTGACTCTCAAAGGTTGTGAATTTTTCGGAAATTACACAAAATATTCAGGCGGTGCATTACGGATAGAAACCGATTGCAAATTCGAGGCTCCTGTTACCAAAATCCATGACAACACCGCCGAAGTAATGGGCGGTGGCATCCATATTTATGGTTATGCAGGAGGTGAGGAAACAGAATTTACCGCAACTATGGATTTTGACTACGATTTGAACGAAAACTTGGAAGTGTATAATAACAAGGCACAATACGGCGGCGGAATCGGTTTTCAATTAACAAACTCTTGTAAACTTTATCAAGGCTCATCGTTCAACGCCCATTTTAACGGTGCAAAGATATATAATAACAAAGCGACCGTCAAAGGCGGAGGCCTCTATTTTGAAGATATAACGACCGGAACCAAAGCCGGAATCTTTGACGTGAACTTTTACTTGAACAAAGGCTCAATTAATGGTAACATCGTCTCGCCTACCCCCGACAATCCTGTGTTTGCAGACGAACAAATAGTGGCAACCTCGTTCTACGACGCGCTCAACGGAGCAGGCAGTGACCGTCTGAAATCGTCGGGCGGCGGCGTGTTCCTCTACAATGCAAATATCGAATATGAGGAAAACCTGGCAGGCACAATGACCATGGACGGCAACAAAGCATCGCGTTTCGGCGGCGCTATCGCCGTGCTGGGGACGGAAGCACTTCTGAACTTGCAAGGCTTGACGGCGTCGAGCAACGAAGCCTGGCGCGGCGGCGCTCTGGCTTGCTACTCGCTGACAGACGACCAAACTAAATATGCCGGAATTCGATTAGGCGACCTCTCATTGTCGGGCAACAAAGCTTACGACTATGGCGGCGGTGCATTCATAGAAAAGGGCAAACTCGAGATTCTCAACAATGCAACAATCTCAGGTTGCACAGCCACCAATCGCGGAGGTGGTGTTTCGTGCTTGGTTAACTCTATAATAAACTTGAAAAACGCAACAATCTCCGGCTGCACAGCGAGCTTAGGCGCCGGTTTGGATTTGGAAAGTTCAACGCTCGACATGAACAACGCCACATTCAGTGGCAACATCGCCACATCTAACGGCGGCGGTCTCTACGTTGAAAAAAATGCCAATTTCAAGATTTACGGACAAGCACAATTTCTCAACAACCAATCAGAAAAAGATGGTGGCGGCGGAATTTGTTTGAAAATCAACTCCGGATACACTTCTACCGGCAACAGCATTGAAAACGCATTCTTCTCCGGCAACAAAGCATATCGCGGCGGTGCCGTCGAACTTGACGGAGCGAGAGGTTCAAGCGACCCCGACAATCTTACGCTAACTCTGAACAACGCCGAATTTACCAACAATGAAGCCAACCTGGGCGGCGCAATCCTTATCAATGAAGCAAAACTAACCTACACGGGCGGACTAATCTATGGCAACAGAGCCGTACTATATCCGGGCAGCACCCTCCCCAAAACAAGTTTCGGTTATTTCCCATATTCCACCGGTGGTGGCTACGTGAACCGCAATTTTTCCGGTTTTGGCGGCGGTATCCTTGTCTCAAAAGATGGTAGTCTGATTATCGAAGACGGTTCGCCGTTCGGCATTTATGGTAATACTGCAGACATCGCCGGAAACGACATCAGCACAGTCTGCAGCGACAAAACGACATATCCCGGCGAAAGTCCAATGAGTAACACCTACATATACTATCCGGGAACGCTTACAATTCCGCAGCCGGAAAGCCTCGACCTCACAGGATTCAAGGTTCCAATCCCAAAAGCAGCCATAAAATGGATGGAAGACTACAATGCTGAAGATGGCGCATACGATTTGGGCACACATCGTCAAGACTCGCCGCATGAGCGTTATGGCAACCTACTACAAAGCGCCGATGGATTATCGAAATTGAGTTCCTTGATTGTTGATGCCCCAACGATGAATAAAGCCATAAACGGCTATAAATATCTCCATCTCACGTTGGGCTACAATTTCGTTTTCGTAAAACTTGTCAAACAAGGTCTGAAAGCCGGCGAGAGCGCAATCTTCAACATATCATACAAAGACGGCTCCAACTACGTCAAATATATGACCGTTTCGGTCACTAACACGACCAACACCGACGGTGCGGAAGCATCGCAAATCATTGCCCTATCTGCCGGCGACTGGTTATTCGAAGAAACATCATGGGCATGGGCTTACACTCGTCCTAACGCCAAATCGAAGGCTCTTACCGATGCCGATGCAAGCGATATGCCAACCATCACCTTCACCAACACTCGGATAACCGACATCGACAGCAAGGCACCGAATGCCGAAGGATACAAACAGAACGAATTCAAAAACTAATCTAATTTATACGAATCTATTTTTAATTTAATCTATTCTAATTTAATCTAATCTATTCTATTTAGTCTATTCAGACTGCAAATGTTGTCATTTGCCGATATGCACACTTAGCCCCTATTAAGTGTGCATATTTCGGCTTTTTTCGCTATCTTCGCCGAAAATTTACAATATGAAGACAAAACTGACAATAATAAAAGTTGGAGGAAAGATTGTAGAAACTCCCGAAAGTCTCAATCGACTGATTGCCGACTTTGCGCACATCGACGGACTGAAAATGCTTGTTCACGGCGGCGGACGCTCTGCCACAAAGCTTGCCGCTCGACTCGGCATCGAGACGCAGATGGTCAACGGACGGCGCATCACCGACGACGATATGCTCAGCGTGGTTACGATGGTCTACGGCGGACTTGTCAACAAGCAAATCGTTGCCAAATTGCAAGCCGCCGGAATGGATGCCGTCGGGCTTACCGGCGCGGATATGAACATCGTACGCAGTGACCGACGCCCGGTTGTCGACGTCGACTACGGCTGGGTCGGCGACGTCAAAGAAGTCGACAGCAAAGCCTTGTCGACGCTCCTCGACAGCGGCTATTGCCCCGTGATAGCGCCCCTGACGCACGACCGTAAAGGCAATATCCTCAACACCAACGCCGACACGATGGCAGGCTCCGTTGCACAAGCAATGGCAACGGCTTACGACGTTACGCTCGTGTTCTGCTTTGAGCGCCCCGGCGTGCTCGCCGACGAAAACGACGACGCAAGCATTATTCCCGTAATCACTCCCGACCTCTACGCGACGCTGAAAAGCGACGGCACGGTGTCGGGCGGCATGATTCCCAAACTCGACAACGCTTTCAGTTGCATCCGAGGTGGCGTCAGCCGCGTGGTGATTACCCGCGCCGATATGGTCGGCTCGTCAGAGGGTACTGTCATCAAAAGCGAGTAAAATTATTCGTAATACAGGCTCAAATCGTCGAGCGTCAGCTCTGCACCTACCGATACGCCTCGCTCGAGGTAATCGGTAGTTTTTATTTTTGCGGTTTCTTCTGCTTGGTTGTACGAAGAATAGCACGACGACGAAATCATCAATCGCAGGCGCGTAGCCTTGAGGTTGCGTACCGTGTAGACGATAGGCACCTTAAAGAGCGTAAACGACGTCGACGCACTCAGCCGTCCCACGCCGCGACCGATAACTGTCTCGCCCGCCGACGTTTCTCCGACGAGTTCGACAACCACCAATCCGGTCTCCGACGCGTCGTGCACGTCTTGGCGATAGCGATAGTAGCCGCCAACGGCTGTCGGGCGCGAGCGGAATGCGATGCCTTCGGTGTAGGTCTCCGTGCCGTCGGCGTTAAACTTATATGTACCCAGAAATACCTTACCCGCCGAGCGATTGGCTATCGTCGGCACGTTGCGACTGTAGTATTCGTTGTCGGTACGCGTGTCGCGCGGAGGCTCCGTGCCGTGGATGTCCCACGCCACATTACGCAGCCTTACGCCGTATGCCCCGTCGTGGCTAACCTCGACGATTTCGGTCGACGGTACGCGGAACCACGTGTTGCTGCACTCGGCATAGCGCGAGCACGTCTTGGCGTTGACGCTCGCCCACCCTTTGGCTTCGCGAACGAGGATGCTCGTCGTGTTGTAGCGAGCATACCAACTGCTGGCGTTCGAATATTTTCCGCCACAGTTTATCGAACCGATTTTTACCGTTTCCTTCAAATCGTCCTCGAAACTTGCATTCGGCAACGACAGTGCCGATTCGGTCACGAAATCGTATTTCAGTTCCTCCCGACCGTCGGTAGTTACAATCAGCGAATATTTAGTTGCCGGCATAAGCGTCGACACAGTGATGCGATGCTCGTCGGGCACCACCTCGGTCACCGCGGGATACCAATCGCCGTCGGCTTCGCTGATAAACACCTTCAGATAGCGCACCACCGACTCGGCACGCTCCGCATCAACATAGAGGTCGACTTTCGACGACCAAATATTTTCTTCGCCGAAGTTTATCGTGTAGGGCGGAATGAGTCGTCGCAAGGTAATCGGGTCGGAACATACCGCGCCTGCCACGGCGCGAACCAGGCACGTCTGCAGCGTCGTCGAAGGCTCTATCGTCACGCGATATAGATTTTCGCCGACCGTCTCAACGGCTTGAACCGTCAGCGGCTCCCATCCGGCAGCCAAGTTCGACACCTCAAACGCCACGGCGTCTTCAAAATCGCGACCGTTATATTCCACCGTGAGCGCCACCTGCCGCGCATCCATGTCGAAATCGTCGACCTGACGAATGGCGAGCGTCACCGGACGAATCTCCACGTCGACCGCGAGCGGCTCGACGGCTATGCGGCCGTAAGAGTCCATGGCTTGCGCCGTAATTATATAATGAGTAGCCTCGCCGTCGGTACAAACGAGTTGCGAAAGCACGTCGGCAAGATCGACATCGACATGCGTATCACCCTCAGCGCCAAAGAGAGCAAGCACATCGCGTTCCGTCACAACAGCGCCTCGGCTGTCGCGCCGACCGATGCTCAACGTCAACTGCTTCAGCCCTGCCGATGCCGTTACGCCGAAGCGGCACGAGGCATTGCCTTCGACGGCGCTTACCGTCGTCGACTCGGTAGAGAACGTCGGTCCCGCACCCGCAAAAAGCGCTTCGTCGAGCGAAATCCGCGTCGCCTCGCCATCGCCTGCCGAAATCGTCAACGCGCCGTCGCTTTCCGCCACCGTCACGTGATAGTGGTGCGCGGCGAGGGCGTCGAACGTCAGCGGACGCACGGCAACTTGTCGGTTTTGCCCGTCGGTGAGCAGAAGTTCCGCGCCGACCGTACCGGGATTGACTCCGGCGAAACTATCGTCAGCGGCAGCCCATTCCACATAACCACCGGCGTCCGACTTCACGCGCAGACGCACGTCGCCAAGCGTCGGCACGTCGACGCTGCGCGTGAGGATGGCACTCGCCACCGCGCACGTCAGGTCGACGTTCGTCGTACGGCTGTCGTAGACCGAAGCGCCGGTTTCACCGTAATAAGCCACACTGCCAACGCCCTCCGACGAAGGATGCCAAGCGGCGCTGAACGTATAATCGCCAACAGGAAGTTTTCCGATGCCGGCTTCATATTCGGCGAGATTAGCCCACGACTTAGAGTAGCCGTCGCGAGCCTCCGCGCGGAGCGTCACGTCGTCGAGCGTCGGCGCAGGGAGTTCGACCGCAGCGGCATCGCCGACCGACGTAACCGACGGGTCGACCGCCACGCGAATCGCCACATCGCCGTAGCCCGTCACGAGCACGTTGGCATCGTCGCCACACGCACCCGCCGCAACGGCAAACGCAGTAAGTATCAATAGTTTAAACTTTTTCATCGTCTTTCAAGCGTTCAAAACCGTGCCGACACAACAAAGCCTGCCGGCTTCGGTCAACACACGCTGCAAAAGTAAGAAAAAAGATTAATTCTTAAAATTGAGAAATACAATAAATATAGTAACAACGTTCGCAAAATGGGTAAAATGGTGAAATTGCAAAGCCCCGAGAGTCGCCAAATGTGGGCAATGACGGTGCATCGCCACATAAATTGTATCATCGCGCCTTGTGCGACCGAGCATGCATTAGCAATTATCACACTCATACTCAACTTGTTGTAATTCGGCACTCGTCGAGTGCCGAATTGATTCCGTGAACTCAGCACTCAACGAGTGCATTGCGCTAAGATGTTGTCAGTTACTCCTTGTAGTTGGAATGGTATGAATAATGCAGATTAAATACAAAATAATTCAACCAACCATTTCGGGCAATGGCCAGGGATTGCGGATGTATTCGGGATGCGAGGTCGGCGAAATTACCTTGGCGGGCACTCCGGCAACCGTAGCATTCTGCGCCACCGTGCGCGTCACAACAGCTCCCGCACCGACACACGAACCGCTACCAAGCCGCACGTCGTCGACTATCGACACGCCGGGACCGATATACACCCCGTCGCCGACGATTGCCGCCGTGTCGACGTTCGACCCGATGGTGGTCAACTGCCCCATATTCACGTTATTACCTATCACGGCGCGACGATTGATGACCGTGCCGAAACAGTGCTGCAAATAGAAGCCGTAGCCGATTTTCACCTTCTCGGGAATCAGCAAGCCGTAGCCTTTCTTATAACTATGAAGCATCATTTTTGTAAGAGGAAAGAGCCAGCCGCGATGCTGCGACAGCCGGAACCAGAAGCTAAAACCTACACTTGTGCGACTCAAGCCGCCCAACCAAATGCGAAACAACGAAGCCCTTTTTCCGCTGTGGCGGTAATAGTCGGAACGAATCAACTCCGCACAGTCGCTGTAGCTGCGCGGTATCGGTATCGTGATTTCGTCATTTTCGCCTATTTGGTATTTTTCGTAATCCATTTGTCCTTAATTTTATGTAAAAGTATGCAAACATCGACGAATTGTAAAGAAAATTACGAAAATTCACAAAGTTTAACAATCGGGGGGGGGTAAAACAACAGTTTCTAATTAAATTTGCATCACTCTAAGAAACAATCTACAACACGTGAGAGTTTTAAATTAACATTAAGTAACCGTTTAAAATTACATATCATAACATTACATATCATAACTATGAATCACAAATTCGCAGCATTATTGTTGTTAATGCTCCCGCTATGCGCGAATGGAGCGCTTAGTACTTCAGGATTTTGGGGAGATTATGATGTATCCGGCACAGAAGAAGTCACACTTGACGGAGATGTAGGAATGTGGAACGTTGTCAGAATACCGAAAGGTTCCAAACTGATTATCCACGGCAACGGGCATAAAATCAATATTCGAAATTTCAATTTTACAGTTACAGAAGACAATAGCGGAACCGGCTCATGCTACTCTTTTGATGTGCGCGGAGAGTTGGAAATTTATGGACCCATTACACTTGACGGAGGCAACACCTTAGACTTCGGCTATGTCGGTGGCGGTGGCGAGCCTTCGACGTTCAAAAGCGAAAAAATGAACGGAAACTATTATAATGGTAGAGAAACCGGCGAAACAAATTCGGCAAACGTAATAATAGTGCACAATTGCGGCGCAAAACTAACAATTGACAATGCCACATTTCAAAACGTCAGAAGCCACTTAACTATCCCACCGGTCGTAGCATTTACCGACGATTATGCATTCATGGATGGCATATGGCAATATTCCGATGGGGCGCATACGAGAGCAGCTATAACTGCCACATTTACTAACGTAAACTTCAACAATTGCTTGGACGACACAGGACAAGGCATCATTAAATTTCACAACCAGGTACAAGGCAATGCAACTTTCGACAATTGTACGTTCAGCCGTTGTGCCGTATACGACTACGGAGGCGTCGTAAAAGGCTTCGGTGGTGGCAACACAAACAACATAAAAGTAACAATGAATGGTTGTACGTTCCACCACTGCTTAAGTTACGGTTGGGGCGGTGCAATCTTATGGGCTACAGCACCGACTAACGAATCAAAGTTAATGCTCAACAACTGTACGTTCTACGAGAACTACGCACGCGGTGTCGGCGGTGCAATATCCAACGAAGGCACGACAGAACTCGCTAATAGCACAATCGAAAATAATTATGCCGGATTAGGAGGAGGAGGTATTGCAAGTTTTCCGTTCTCACTTGCCGAAAGCGGAACAAGTAGTTCAAACGGACTTGTGCTTCTCTCAGGTAACAAAATCAGAAACAACAGAAGCAAAGAAACCGAAGCAACAGGCTCTCCCTTTGGCAACTCCATACCGTCGGGTGGCGGCGGCATCTGGATATATAACGCAAAAGATTGGGAAGTAGATGCAACAATCGGCACAGGCAACGAAGTGACGGGTAACATCAGTGCATATAATGGGGGAGGTGTAGCAATTGGCGCAAGTGCGTCGAGCAGCCTTCCTATGGTAACCATCGACGGTGGTACAATCTCCGACAACACTGCGACAACCGGCAACGGCGGAGGAGTGTATATGCCCGGTGGGGTGCTCACCATCAAGAGCGGCACAATCTCCGGCAATATTGCAGCGTCGGGCAATGGCGGAGGCTTCAGCATAACAAATGGTACTGTAAAAATTACGGGCAACACCGAAATCACTTACAACAACTGCGCACGCTACGGCGCCGGGCTTTACGTCAACAATAACGCAAGCGAACAAGTAGCCACCGAATTCTATGGCGGAACTATCAAAGAAAACGGCTTGACGGCATGTCTTGCCGGTGGCGGTATATGCGTAGACGGTAATGTCAAATTCTCGACCACGTCGACATTGGAAGGCAATCAAGCGAAAAACGGCGGCGGAATATGCGTTATAGGCGGCGCAGATATGACCTACAAATCCGGACTTATCCGCAACAACAAAGCCGTTTCCGAAAGCACTTATAGCACCGGTTACAAAAAATCGGAGACCGAAATTGAAGGCTTTGGCGGCGGAGTCTTCGTTGCCGGAAGCAATAGTAACCTGACTTTCGATATGAGCGACGTGTCGTTCGGGCTCTATGGCAACGCTGCCGAAAACGGCGCCGACGACATCTTCGCTAACGGCAATGGAACGAGCGTAACCGTACCCGACGTTTCGGGAATGACGCTTAGCGAATTCAACGTGCCCGTGCCCGAAAATTCGCTCTTCTGGGCGGAAGACTATGCAACCAACGACCCCAACTACGGCTACGGCACAAAAATCGACACCGGCTGGACAGACTCTAACGTCCGCTATCGCTACGCGCTCAACAACATGCTTGAGCCGTTCAAAGTACCGGCGCAGACGTTGACAAATTACACCTCGCTGGCGTTGGGCTACGGCGTCGTATACGTTACCATAAAAAAAGAAGGCTTAAACGAAGGTGAAAGCGCAATTTTCGAAATCACGAAAGAGGAAGCGGAAGAACCTTATATGCGCTTGCTCGTAACCGGCGACAGCACCAACTCCGTTTCGCAAACCGTGGCGCTCTTCCCCGGCACGTGGACCATAAAAGAAACCAACTGGAGCTGGACCTACTCAAACGACCGACCTGATGGCATAACGAAAACTATCGGCAACGACAGCACTCCCGAACAAAAAACATTCAAGTTCGTAAACAGCAAAAAATCCAACTTAACCCCCAACAGCGAATCGATTTATAAGAATACATTTTAATGTATATATAGAACCTGTATTTTACTAATCGAAAGAGGGCGTATCTATTTTGATATGTCCTCTTTTCTCTATTTAGTCTTTTTTGTGAATTAACATTTTAAAAAAAGGAAGAAAAGGTGTAATTTTGCACAAATTAAGACAAAAAGGTAGTGAACAATCAAGAAGTGAAATATATAGCGATACTTGGCAGCACGGGTTCGATAGGCACACAGACGCTCGACGTGGTGTCGGAATACCCCGACCGACTTCGCCCGTATCTGCTAACCGCAAACCGCAACGTCGACTTGCTCGTCGAGCAAGCACGACGGTACAAGCCGGCAAAAGTAGTGATTGCCGACAGTTCGCGTTGGAAAGAGCTCAAAGAAGCCTTGGCAGACCTGCCCATCGAAGTGCTTTCGGGCAGTCGCGCCATCGCCGAGGCATGCGCCGACGCTCCTATCGACATCGTCGTAACGGCGATGGTGGGCTACAGCGGACTTGAGCCTACGATGAGCGCAATCCGCGCCGGAAAGACCATCGCACTCGCCAACAAAGAGACGCTCGTCGTTGCCGGCGAACTGATTACCGGTATGCTTGCCGAGTCGGGAGCACGGCTCATCCCCGTCGATTCGGAGCATTCGGCAATCTTTCAATGCCTCGTAGGCGAACAGCCGGACTCGATAGAGCAACTCATCTTGACGGCTTCGGGCGGTCCGTTCCGCACATTCTCGGCAGAGCAGCTTCGCAACGTGACCGTCGCCGACGCACTGCGCCACCCCAACTGGAATATGGGCGTAAAAGTAACAATCGACTCCGCCTCGATGATGAACAAAGGCTTCGAGATGATTGAAGCACGCTGGCTCTTCGGCATTGAGCCCGAGCGCATCGCAATTATGGTGCATCCGCAGTCGATAGTCCATTCGATGGTCGAATTTCGCGACGGCTCGATAAAGGCGCAACTCGGTCTGCCCGACATGCGTCTGCCCATACGCTATGCACTCAACTACCCGCAGCGATTGCCGTCGGCTTGCGACCGACTCACCGTGGCGCGTATGAGCCAACTCACCTTCGAAGAAGCCGACCGAAGCCGCTTTCCGCTCCTGGCAATGGCGTTCGAAGCAATCCGCCGAGGCGGCAACATGCCGTGTGCCCTCAACGCCGCCAACGAAGTTGTCGTTGCCGCTTTCGTCGACGGTCGTATCGGATTTATGGACATGCCGCGCATTGTCGAGCAGTCGCTCAGCCGTTGCTCTCTCATCGCAAAGCCCGGCTACTCCGATTTGGTAGAAACTAACAACGAGATAAAAAACATCGCATTATCAATGATTTAAACAACAACATACGATTTTAATGGAAACATTTCTTATCAAGGCGGTACAACTCATCGCCGCTTTCGGAATTTTGATTCTTGTACACGAATTCGGTCATTATATTTTCGCTCGCATGTTCGGCATCTGGGTCGAAAAGTTCTATCTCTTCTTCGACCCGTGGTTCAAGATATGCAGCCTCAACAAGGGCAAAACGCCCATCGAAGGCGAGAAACTCACTTGGCGCAACACCGAATACGGCATCGGCTGGCTTCCGCTCGGCGGCTACTGCAAGATTGCCGGAATGATTGACGAGTCGATGGACACCGAGCAGATGAAGCAACCCGCCAAGCCGTGGGAATTCCGCTCCAAGCCGGCATGGCAACGCCTGTTGGTGATGATTGGCGGCGTGCTCTTCAACTTCATCCTCGCCATCATCATCTACGCCGGAATTGCCTACACCTGGGGCGACCAATACATCGAATATACCGACGCAACCTACGGCATGCAGTTCTGCGAGGCTGCTCACGACCTGGGATTCGTCGACGGCGACGTGCTGCTCGAAGCCGACGGCAAACCGTTGTCGGCAGCCGATTTCGACTTGCTTAAATTCCTCGAAGCAAAGCAAATCACCGTTATGCGCGAGGGCAATCGCGTCGACATTGCCATCCCCGACGGCTCAGTGCTTAAGGTTAACGACGCTATGAAAGACGCAAAAAGCGACTTCGGCTTTATGACCTATCGTCTGCCAATCGTCGTTGCCGACCTCGTTGCCGGAGAGGCTGCCGAGAAAGCCGGAATGAAGGAAGGCGACAAAGTGCTCACAGTCAACGGTGCTGAAGCGCAAACCTGGGAGAAATTCACCGGCGAACTCAGCCGTAATGCAGGCAAGAAAGTCGAAATCACCTCGTTGGCAGCCACAGGCGACACCACTCGCGTAAACCTCACCGTCAGCGAAGCCGGAAAAATCGGCATTATGCTTACCCCGCTCACCGACATCTACAAAACCAAGACAATCAACTACACGCTGCTCGAATCGGTGCCGCGCGGCATCGAATTGGGCGTCGACAAGTTGACGTCGTACGTCAGCCAACTCAAATACGTCTTCACCAAAGAAGGCGCACAAAATCTCGGCGGCTTCGGCGCTATCGGCGACATGTTCCCCGAGCAATGGAGTTGGTATCAGTTCTGGGTAATCACCGCATTCATCTCGGTGGCACTGGCGTTTATGAACATCCTGCCCATCCCGGCACTCGACGGCGGACACGTGCTCTTCCTGCTCTACGAGCTCATCACGCGCCGTCAGCCCAGCGAGAAATTCCTCGAATACGCTCAAATGGTCGGATTGTTCCTGCTCATAGCTTTGCTGCTCTACGCTAACGGCAACGACATTTACCGTTTCTTCATAAAATAGACGATGGACTACAAAAAGATACACCTCAAACGAGGCAAAGAAGATTCGCTCGGACGCTTTCATCCCTGGATATTCTCGGGAGCAATCGCCCGCATAGAGAACGGAATTGAAGAAGGCGACACCGTCGAAGTGTGCTCCTCCGCCGGCGATTTTCTCGCCGTCGGACACTACCAAATCGGCAGCATCGCCGTCAGAATTCTCGACTTCGGCAAACGCGAAATCGACCGGCCGTTCTACACCGAACGCCTCAGCCAAGCCTACCTGCTGCGAAAGTCGTTAGGACTCATTCGCCCCGACAACAACGCATTCCGCCTCGTCCACGGCGAAGGCGACTTCCTGCCGGGACTCGTCGTCGACATCTACGACCGCACAGCCGTCGTGCAAGCCCATTCGCCGGGTATGCACTATGCGCGCAACATGATTGCCGACGCGCTGCTCGACATCGCCGACGGGCTTATCGAAAACGTCTACTATAAGTCGGAAACCACCCTGCCCTACATGGCGCAACTCGACAGCCGCGACGGATATATCAAAGGCGGTTTTCAATCGAACATCGCCATCGAAAACGGCTTGAAATTCCACGTCGACTGGCTTCGCGGTCAAAAGACCGGATTCTTCGTCGACCAACGCGAAAATCGCGCTCTGCTCGAGCATTACAGCCACGGTCGCGCCGTGCTCAACATGTTCTGCTACACCGGCGGATTTTCGTTCTACGCTATGCGCGGCGGCGCTCGTCTCGTCCACTCCGTCGACAGTTCGGCAAAAGCTATTCAACTCACCACAGCCAACGTCGAACTCAACTTCCCCGGCGACCCGCGCCACCAAGCATTCGAGCAAGATGCTTTCCGCTTTCTCAACGACATCGACGGCCGCTACGACTTGATAATCCTCGACCCGCCGGCTTTCGCAAAGCATAAAAGCGCTCTGCGCAACGCTCTGGTCGGCTACCGCAAACTCAACGCCAAAGCGTTCGAGAAAATCCTTCCCGGCGGCATTCTGTTTACTTTCTCCTGCTCGCAAGCAGTGTCGAAGGAGCAATTCCGCCTGGCTGTGTTCTCGGCAGCCGCCGCTTCCGGTCGACGTGTCAGAATTCTTCATCAACTCACGCAACCCGAAGACCATCCCATCAACATCTACCATCCCGAAGGCGAATACCTCAAAGGACTGGTGCTTTACGTCGAATAATTCTATAAAAACAACAACGATATGAAAAAATCAATAATCCTCTCGGCAGGTTTAGCCGCATGCATTGCCACAAGCGCAATCGCCGCCGAGAACAATTTCAACTACAAAGTGGACAGATTCGCCGACATCGAAGTGCTGCGCTACCGCGTTAACGACTTCGAACAACTCTCACTCCGTCAAAAACAACTCATCTACCACCTCACCGAGGCAGCAGCTTATGGTCGCGACATCCTGACCGACCAAAACGGCAAATACAACCTCGCCATACGCTCTACCCTCGAGGAGATTTACAAGAACTACAAAGGCGACCGCTCGACGGCTGACTTCAACGGCTTCGTGACCTACCTCAAGCAAGTTTGGTTTGCCAACGGCATTCACCACCACTACTCGACCGACAAGTTTACGCCGCGCTTTTCAGCCAAGTTCTTCGCCGACGAAGTGGCAAAACTTCCGCAAGCGACCATTGCCGCCATCGGTTATGCCAACGCCGCACAACTCGTCGAAACGCTTTCGCCCGTGATTTTCGACCCGACGGTGATGCCCAAACGCGTCAACCAAGACGACGGCCACGACCTGATTCTCACCTCGGCTTGCAACTACTACGACGGCGTCAACCAAAGCGAAGTCGAAGCATTCTACAACGCAATGAAGCGCCCCGACGACGCAACGCCGATTTCCTACGGTTTGAACTCACGCTTGGTTAAGCGCGACGGTCGCGTCTACGAAGAAGTATATAAGGTTGGCGGAAAATATTCAGCTGCCATCGAGAAAATCGTTGAAAATCTGCGCAAAGCATCTGCGTTTGCCGAAAACGACAAGCAACTCGCTCACATCAACAAACTCATCGAATACTACGAAACCGGCAACCTGCGCACCTTCGACGAATACTCCATTCTCTGGACCGAAGACGTTGTCAGCACAGTCGACTTCATCAACGGCTTCATCGAAAACTACGGCGACCCGCTCGGCTACAAAGGCGCTTGGGAATCAATAGTCAACTTCAAGAACGAGGCGGCAAGCCATCGCACTGAGGTAATCAGCAGCAACGCACAGTGGTTTGAGACCAATTCGCCCGTCGATGCGCGCTTCAAGAAAGAAAACGTCAAAGGCGTTACCGCCAAGGTGATTACAGCCGCAATTCTTGCCGGCGACTCTTATCCGTCGACGCCTATCGGCATCAATCTGCCCAACGCCAACTGGATTCGCGCAACTCACGGCTCGAAGTCGGTAACCATCGAAAACATCACCGAAGCCTACGACAAAGCCGCTCAAGGCAACGGTTTCAACGCCGAATTCGTTATCGACAGCGAGACAAGCGACCTCATGGACCGCTATCTCTTCATCGTCGACAATATGCACACCGACTTGCACGAATGCCTCGGTCACGGCTCCGGCAAACTCCTGCCGGGCGTGAGCGAAGACGCTCTGAAGGAACACGGCTCTACCCTCGAAGAAGCACGCGCCGACCTCTTCGCGCTCTACTACCTTGCCGACGCAAAGTTGGTAGAACTCGGTCTGCTCGACAATGCCGACGCCTACAAGGCTGAATACTACAAATACATCCTCAACGGACTTATGACCCAACTTATGCGCATCGAGCCGGGCAAAAACATCGAAGAAGCCCACATGCGCAACCGCCAACTCATCGCCGCTTGGGCTTACGAGCATGGCAAAAAAGATAACGTCATCGAGATGGTGAAACGCGACGGCAAAACATTCATCAAAATCAACGACTACAACGCACTGCGCAACCTCTTCGGCTCACTGCTTGCCGAGATTCAACGCATCAAGTCGGAAGGCGACTATGCCGCAGGGAAAGCCATCGTTGAGCAATACGCCGTGAAAGTCGACCAAGATTTGCACCGCGAAGTGCTCGACCGCTACGCTCGCCTCGACATTGCTCCCTACAAGGGTTTTGTCAACCCCGTCTACTCGTTGAAGAAAGACGCTAACGGTCAAGTTGTCGACGTTACGCTCGACTACACCGAAGGCTACATCGACCAAATGCTCCGTTATTCGCGCGACTATTCGCCGCTGACAGCCAACAAATAACGCATCTGCCATGGACGCTCTCAAAAACCGACACATAGCCATCGAAGTTTCGCCGATGGGAGCCGAACTCCAAAGCATTGTCGACCTCGCAAGCGGTCGGCAATGCCTCTGGCAAGGCAATCCCGACTACTGGCGTCGCCGCTCGCCCGTGCTCTTCCCCATCGTGGGCAGCATCTACGACGGCGAAACGCGCGTCGACGGAAAAGTATACCGCATGGGGCAACACGGCTTTGCCCGCGACATGATGTTCTCGCTCGTCGAATCGACTCCGACGTCGCTGACCTACGCTCTCGACAGCAACGACGAAACGCGGGCGAAACTTCCCTACGACTTCCGCCTCGAAATTTCGTATACGCTCGTCGAAAAGACAATCACCGTGGGTTGGCGCGTCGTCAACACGTCGGCGACCGACATACACTTCCAAATCGGAGCGCATCCGGCGTTCAACCATCCTGATTTCGACCCGACAAGCCAGGTTGCCGGCTATTTCCGTTTCGACAACCGCGAGCCGCTGACGCTTTCGGCTATCGGCGAAAAAGGTTGCCTCAAGCAAGCGACCTCCGTGCTTACTACCGACGACGGCGTTCTGGCGCTTACGCCCGACCGATTTGCCGGCGACGCACTGATTTTTGAGAATTCGCAAATCCACAGCGTCGAACTGCTCGACCGCAACCGTAAGCCGTATCTGCGCGTCGACTTCGACGCCCCGGTGCTCGGACTGTGGGCTCCGCGCCGCTCGGGACACTCGCCGTTCGTCTGCATCGAGCCTTGGTACGGCCGCTGCGACCGCGAAAACTACGTCGGCGAATTTGCCGACAAAGATTGGGTAAACACCCTCGCTCCCGACGAAACGTTCGAAGCAAAATACACCATCGAAATTGTTTGACGCTCGCTCGACAACCGATAAAAAACGTAAAAGCAGATTCAGAACGTTGCTCCGAGCGGCATTTCTAATCTGCTTTACTTTGTTTACGGCACTCAGATTCGCCGAAATGCCGACGGCGGAACGCTATGTGCCGCAAGTGGTCGACATGCGCAGCCGCATCGATTTCGGACATTTCCGACCGCAACACCCCAAGCCGAAAGACATCATCGTAATCCACTCAACCTACAGCATTCACGACTACGCATATTCACTCGACGGCGTCGTCGCACAGTTTCGGCACTACAACGTGTGTCCGCACTACATCATCGACCGCGACGGGCGCATCATCAAAACCGTCGACGACGACTGCATTGCCTACCACGCCGGACGTAGCACCCTGCCGGGCACCAACCGACATAACGTCAACTCCGAAGCGTTCGGCATCGAAATCATCAACACCCCGTGGTCGGCGCCGACGCCGCGACAATATGCCGCCCTGCTCTACCTGACCGACTACCTGCGTCATCGCTACCGAATCGCCTACATCGTGCGCCATAGCGACATCTCGCCGCAAATCAAAGACGACCCTTGGATGTTCGACTGGCAGCGCTTCAACCGCGCGCTCAAGCCGCAAGTGCGCCCGAGAAAGAAGGGGATAGGAAATAGGG
>JBJEDO010000008.1:0-2132 GCA_051872155.1 Candidatus Limisoma sp. | reverse complement strand
TTCAATAAATACCGATTAGAGTGTATAACCCCAGTCGTTGAGCACTTCTGACCAATGCTCTTCGACGAGTTTCACGGTCTCGTCTTTGTATTGATATTTGTTTTTCTTATAGCCTTTCTTCTTTTCGAGATAAGCCTTGATGTCAGCCTCTGCGGCGTCGAATCCCGGCAACTGCAAGCGGCTGTAGATGTCTTTCGTTAAGTCGAATGCGTTCTTTTCGAAGTCTTCAAACTTGATTTCCACGAGGTTACCTTCGGGGATGCATGCCTTATCGGCTTCGTAGCGGTGGTATAGACGCATATATGCTTCGAGAATGTTTTCGACGATTTGCTCGTTGGAAATCTTTTGCAGCATAAGGGGCTGAATCGTGTTGGTAAAGAAGCTGCGAGTGCTCTCAAACACGGTGTAAGGATTGCGCTTGAGGTAGATAAACTTCGCATTGGGATACATCTCGACGAGCGTGCGCACGCGACCGGTGTGCGGCGGGTTTTTGCTCAGATACTGCGTGCCGCCGGTGTTGGCAAGCGACACCTTGACGAGGCGGTCGAACGTATCCATAAACACGCGGCGCTCCTCCTCGGTGATTTTCTCGAACGTCAGGAAGCGGTCGCAGTACTCCATCCAGCGTTGCGGGAAAAACCAGAAGTTGTAGTAGGTGTAGGGCATCATGTTCGACAGCGCAAACTCCTCCTCTTGCGGAAGGTCGGGACTGAGCTCCATGTTGTCGGTCGGACGCTTGTCGGGCATCAATGCCGCCATACTCTTCTTGAAGAACGGCTGTCCCCAAAGCACGAGGTGCGGGAACACGGTTTGATAGGTCGTCGTGTAGCCGAAATGGTGGTCGCAAGCGAACACGTTGTGGACGAACGTTGTACCGCTGCGCCAGTGTCCGAGGATGAAGAGCGGGTCGTGCTCGAGCGGCTTGTCGGCAATTTTCTTATAGCGGCTATCCTCAAACGTCTTGAGCGAACTGAGCAGGCGGCAAACCGACTTTGTCAGGTAATATTTACCGCGATAGCCTTTATCGATTGTTTGATCTTTTGTCAGTTCTTTGAACGTCTTCCAGTCGGCACCGACGAGGGTATTGACGGGAAGGTCTTCGAATTTAAGTCCCATAGATTATTTGATTTTTATGGTTAAACCTTGTCGTTTGAGTTGCTCGCACACCTTCTCGATAGCGGGACGATGGCTTTCGTCGATACCGAGCGCAGCGATGTCGATGGTAGCGATAGCATCGTCGCCGACGAGTTCGCCGGCATCGACTTTGCCGATAATCATACCGACAGCCGATGTGTTGTTGGTAATCGGGTCGATGAGGATAAACGCACCGGTCTGTTTGTTGGTGTGATACGGGTCGAAGAAGAGTTCTTTACCGGTAGTAAAGACGACGCGACCGATTTCGTTGAGTTTGAGCAATTCGACGTTCGAACGCTCCATAGTATTTACGTCGACGCGATATTTGATGTTGTCGATGCGTGCGCGAGTGGTGTTGGTGGTTTGCTTGATGAAGAATTGCTTGGAGACGTCCATCGGCTCTTCGTCCATCCACACAAGCATTGCCTCGAAGTTGCGGCTCTCGGTAGGCAGGTTGTCGGGCTTGACAATCATTTCGCCGCGCGAGATGTCGATTTCGTCTTCGAGAGTGATAGTGACGCACATCGGCGGGAATGCTTCTTCGATTTCGCCTTCGTAGGTCACGATGCTCTTGACGCGCGAGGTCTTTCGCGAAGGCAGAGCCATCACTTCGTCGCCGCGACGCACAACGCCGCTTGCCACCTTGCCGCAGAATCCGCGGAAGTCGAGGTTCGGGCGCAGAACGTATTGCACGGGATAGCGGAAGTCGTCGTAGTTGCGGTCGAGGTCGATAGGCACGGTTTCGAGGTAGTCGAGCAAGCATTTGCCGCTGTACCAAGGCGTGCGCGGGCTCTTTGCCACCACGTTGTCGCCTTCGAGCGCCGACAGAGGAATGCAATAGACGTCGGGGATGTTCAGGTCGGCTACAAACGCGTTGAAGTCGCTGACAATCTTGTTGAACACGTTTTCGTCGAAGTCGACCAAGTCCATCTTATTGACAGCGAGCACGAGGTGCTTGATGCCGAGCAACGAGATAAGATAAGTGTGGCGACGAGTTT
>JBJEDO010000007.1:0-34647 GCA_051872155.1 Candidatus Limisoma sp. | reverse complement strand
AATTTAATCATTTTTTTGATTCGTTAGGAGTCAACTTTTTTCAGGACGAGACAGTTATTATCAAAAGAACTTGTTCATTATTTTTGTGTGTTCATTAAAAATGAACGCTGTGAAATAGTGAACAAACCTTCGCTGTGTGCTTCGCGGGCGAATGCGCAATGTGTCGACAATATGGCGAATGCGCAATGTGTCGACAATATTTTGTATCTTTGCAGTCAACAAAGATATAAGCCAATGAGTGGAGATTTGAAGATATATCCTGCCGACGTGTCGACGGTGCTTGAACTGTCGTACGCCGATGAGGGAATTCGCGCAGGCTTTCCGAGTCCGGCGCAAGACTATGTGCACGATTGCATCGACCTCAATCGCGACTTGATTGAGCATCCGTCGTCGACGTTCTACGGTCGCGTCGTGGGCGATTCGATGAGCGAGGAGGGCATTACCGAGGGCGACATCTTGGTGATTGACAAGTCGCTCGACCCCGAAAGCGGCGACTTGGCGGTGTGCTGCCTCGACGGCGAGTTTACGCTCAAACGCATCGAAATCACGCCCGACCGACGTCTGCTTTTGATGCCGTCGAACCATAACTATCAGCCTATCGAAGTGACTGAAGATAACGAGTTTATGGTTTGGGGTATCGTTGTCTATACCATCAAGGCAAATCGACGCCGCCGGAAGATATGATTGGTCTTGTCGACTGCAACAACTTCTTTGTGTCGTGCGAGCGGGTGTTTCGCCCGGAATTGCTCGGCAGGCCCGTTATTGTGTTGAGCAACAACGATGGTTGCGCCGTTGCACTCTCGAACGAGGCAAAAGCGTTGGGCATTCGTCGCGGCGACCCGCTCTTTAAGATTCGCGAAACGGTTGAGCGCGAGCACGTTGAGGTGTTTTCGAGCAATTTCCGCCTCTACGGCGACATGTCGGCGCGTGTGATGACCACGTTGCGCGGCGTGGCTGAAAGCATCGAGGTCTATTCAATCGACGAGGCTTTTCTGCATTTCGGCGACGACCGCAGCGGGCTCGACGCTTACGGCCGCGACGTGGCGCATATGGTTCGCAAAAACGTCGGCATCCCCGTGTCGGTGGGCATTGCGCCGACAAAAACGCTTGCCAAGATAGCGTCGCGTTTCGCCAAGAAATATGCCGGCTATCGAGGCTGTTGCGTCATTGATAGCACCGAGAAGGCTGAAAAAGCGATGAGCCTTACCGAGGTAGGCGACGTCTGGGGCGTGGGGCGTCAGAACGCCAAGCGACTGCTCTCGTGCGGGGTGAAGACGGCGCTCGACTTTGCCCGTATGTCGCAGGCGGAGGTGCGCTCGCTCTTTACCGTCGTGGGCGAACGCACGTGGCGCGAACTCAACGGCGAGCCCTGTGTGGTCGACGAACCCGTGCCTGCCGACCATAAAACCATCACGTCGTCGCATTCGTTCGAACGTGCGCTCTATCAACTCGACCAACTGCAACGCTCGATGGCAGCCTTTGCCACAACGGTAGGGCATCGCCTGCGCGAACAGGGGCTTTATGCCGTTGAGATTCAGACTTTTGTGGCTACAAATCGGTTTAGCCAATACGAACCGTTTTATGCCAATGCCGCGCGATGTCTGCTCGACGAACCGACGCAAGACACCACGCTGATACTGCGTGCCGCGCTCTCGGCGCTCGACCAAGTCTATCTGCCGCGCCTGGGCTATAAAAAGGCGGGTATCATCGTCAGTCGCGTTGCCGGAAGTCGTGGTGTTCAGCCGAGTCTGTTCACCGACATGACCGACTTCGAGAAACGTCAGCGGCTGATGCGTACGCTCGACAGCGTGAACCATCGCATCGACGGCGCCGGCGTCCATCTGGCGTCGCTCGGTTCCGGACTCGCTGATATGGTGCGCCGCGAACACGCATCCCGGCTCTATTCGACTCGCCTGTCCGACATCATTACGATAAACTGTAAAGACTGACATCGGAAGAGTGCATATTATATATAAGGTGTAGAAATTTGCGTCGGTTGTAAAAAAAGCAAAAATTTTACGATTAACTATTGTTAAATCTTTGCCGCGAATAAAAAAATGAGCACAAAAAGTTATAATGTTCGCAAAAAAAATATTAAGTTTGCAAGCAAAACTATTGTTGTTGTATGAATGTAACGCTTATGGTTCGGTATCCTCTTACTATGAAAAGGGGGCTATTCCTTTGTGGTATAGTCAGATAATGGCAGTAATTTTCAAGAGAGAAAAATAATTAGTGAGTATTAATACCAATGTAAAACTAAATCAATTCTTAAATGAAGAGTTTTTGTTTTCAGTTGAATCGTAGGACGCTAATGACATTCTTAATTGCATTGTTAGCGGCGATACCTGCATTCGCACAGACGGTGACCGTACAGGGTACTGTTACCGATGAACAAGGCGAGCCTATTATAGGCGCCAACGTGTTAGCCAAAGGCACCGCAGTCGGACAGGCTACGGACTTTGACGGTAATTTTTCAATTAACGTGCCGAAAGACGCCGTACTTCAAGTATCTTACATCGGATATTTGACACAGGAAGTGGCAGTCAACGGCCAAACAAACATCAAGGTCGTTCTCAAAGAGAACAGCGTGGTTCTTGACGAAGTGGTAGCCATCGGTTACGGTACGGTCAAGAAAGAAGACGCAACCGGTTCGGTGTCGGTTGTAAAGCCTGACGAAATCGAAGCCGGCTTGGCAACTTCAGCGCAAGACCTGTTGGTTGGTAAATCTCCGGGTGTTGTTGTAACATCTTCGGGTGGTGATCCTCAAGCCAACGCTACAATCCGTATCCGTGGTGGTTCGTCGTTGAACGCTACCAACGACCCGCTTATCGTCATCGACGGTGTGCCCATCGACAACACTTCAGTGCAAGGTATGTCGAACCCGTTGGCTATGGTAAGCCCCGACAACGTTGAATCAATGACTGTCCTCAAGGATGCTTCCGCAACCGCTATCTACGGTTCGCGTGCATCTAACGGTGTCATCATCATCACTACCAAGAAAGGTAAATCAGGTAAGCCGCAAGTTAACTTCTCGGCTAACATGTATGTCAACAAAGCAAGAAAGACTGTTGACGTGCTCTCTGCTTCAGAGTTTAGAGAAGTCATTACTAACTACTGGGGCGAAGGCCACGATGCTACTTTGGCATTCGGTCCCGTTGGCGATCCCGCAGCAAAGCGTGACCCGCACAACAATGCATACCTCGACCGCAAATGGCGTGACAATCACGATTGGCAAGACGACGTGCTCCGCACTTCCATCTCGCACGACTACAACCTCAGCGTTGGTGGTGCTGCCGGCATCCTTCCTTATCGTGTAAGTGTTAACTACACTCAAAACAACGGTATCGTTCACGGTTCAAGCATGGACCGCTTGACTGCAGGTATCAACTTGACTCCGAAATTCTTCGACGGTCACTTGAGCGTACAATTGAACGCTAAGGGTTACTACTTCCACAACAACTTCGTTGACGGTGGTGGTATCGTAGGCGCTGCTATCGCTTTCGACCCGACTCAAGAAACTTATTACGACTATCCTATGTCGGCTAAGTCGTGCGCTTGCCGCCAACTCTACAATGGCTACTTCGTATGGCGTAACGGTGCTACTTACAACATCAACGCTACCGCCAACCCCGTTGCTCTTATGAACGAACGCGACAACTATGCCGACGTGCTCCGTTCGAACGGCAACTTGCAACTCGACTATGCTTTCCACTTCCTTCCCGACCTCCACGCTAACTTGAACCTCGGTTACGACTGGTCGCGCACTAAGGAATACAACACAATTGCCGAGAACTCTCCCCTCGCTTGGAGCAACTACGACCGCGACGGTGCTTCCGTTCAAACTTACACTTGGCAAATGAAGCAAAACACTCTTCTTGAGTTCTACTTGAACTATAAGAAGCAAATCGACGCTATCGATTCTAACATCGACTTCATCGCAGGTTATTCTTGGCAACACTTCAAAAACCGTGGCTTCGGCGATGCCGGCACAATCATGTCTGCAGGCTATCTCACTCCGACTTACGACAACGCTACCGGTGAATACACTTTGCTTACTAACACTGAATCGTACTCAAAAATCGGTACTATCTTCCACGATACTCCGACAATTCCTTGGGTTAACGAACTTCAACTCCTCTCGTTCTACGGACGTTTGAACTATATGTTCAAAGATACTTACCTCTTGACAGTTACTCTTCGTGACGATGCTTCTTCTCGTTTCTCGAAAGACACTCGTTGGGGTCTCTTCCCCGCAGTCGCTTTGGGTTGGAAGATTAGCAACATGTCGTTTATGAAAGACGCTCAAGACGTTGTCAACGAACTTAAGTTGCGTCTCGGTTGGGGTGTTACCGGTCAACAAGACATTCCGGGCAACTACTTCCCCTACCTCGCTACTTATACTCAAGCTTCTCAAGGTTCGTTCTATCCGTACGTAAATCCCGAAACAGGCGAAATCACATATCAACAAACTCTCTATCCGGGTGGATATGTTAAAGACCTCAAGTGGGAGGAAACTACTACTTACAACGCCGGTATCGACGTTTCGTTCCTCAACAACCGTATCAACGCATCTTTGGACTGGTATCTCCGCGACACCAAAGACCTTCTCTGTAACGTAACTGTGCCTATCGGCTCGGCTACTACCAACGAGATGACTATCAACGTAGGTACGATGAGAAACATCGGTCTCGAATTTGCTATCAACGCTAAACCGATTGTTACTAAGGACTTCACTTGGACTATCGACTACAACGTTGGTTGGAACAAGAACGAAATCACCAAACTTAACAACACCGACGACCCCAACGCATTCGTAGCAGTTACCGGTATCAGCGGTGGTACGAACAACCTCGTTCAAGCTCACAAAGTAGGCTATCCTGCATTCACTTACTACCTCTTCGAGCAAGTTTATGACGAAGCAGGTAACCCGATTGAAGGCGAATTTGTTGACCAAGACGGTAACGGCGCTATCGACGACAACGACCGCGTATTCCGTTATCAAAAAGACCCGAAGGTCACTATGTCGATGAGCAACACGTTCAACTATAAGAACTGGGACTTCGGCTTGACTCTTCGCGCTAACTTCGGTGCAAAAGTTTACAACAACGTACTTTCGCAACGCAACGTGTTGAACCGTACTTGGGTTAACACTCACTTGACAAACCTTGTTGACTGCGACGTTTACTTCACCGGCGAAACAGGTCAAAACCTCTACTTGAGCGACTACTATCTCCGCAACGGTAACTTCCTCCGCGTCGACAACATTACTCTTGGTTACACTTGGAAGGATCTCTGCAAAGAAAGACTTCGCCTCCGTCTCTACGGCGCTGTTCAAAATCCGTTCGTAATCACCAAGTATAACGGTTTGGATCCTGAAACATTCAGCGGTATCGACAACAACGTTTATCCGCGTCCTACTACCTACACTCTTGGTTTGGTTGCAACATTCTAACCTTTAATTAATATAGAAAACAATATGAAATCTATCAATAAATTAATAGCCTCTGCCGCAGTTGTTCTCGGTCTTGGTGTGCTGTCGACGTCTTGTGTCAACGACCTCGACTTGACTCCCGAAGACCCGAGGTCGTTCACCTGGGCAGACATTGCAAACGATCCTGACACTTATTTGCCTCAGGCGTTAAATAAATGTTATTCCGTACTCGCCGTTTCCGGTCAATCGGGCGAAGGCTCTGCCGACCTTAGCGGTATGGACGCCGGTAAATCTTGCTACCAACGCGCTTTGTTTATGCTCAACGAAAAGTCGACCGACGAATGTGCTTGGATTTACACCGAGGACGGTGTCGACAACATCGTTAAGGGTTCGTGGACTAACGGTCACGGTCTCGTTTACGGTACCTACAGCCGTTTGTACGTTATCATCGCTATCTGCAACGACTTCATCCGCCAAGTTGAATCTTCTGGCATCGAATTGAAGAACAAAACTACGATGAACTGCTCTGCTCAATTCATTCGCGAAGCTCGCGCTATCCGCGCTCTTGCTTACTACAACGTGCTCGACATGTGGGGTAACGCAGGTTGGGTTGACGAAACCGTGCCTTATGGTACTAACCCGACTCCTATCGTTCGCAAAGACCTCTACGCTAAGCTCGTTAACGAACTTAAGGACATCATCGCTACATGGCCTGCCGACGCTAAGTTGGTCTACGGTCGCGTTGGTCTCGACGGTGTAAAGACTCTTCTTGCAAAGGTTTACCTTAACGCAGAAATCTACGTTGGCGAAAACCACTACGCAGAATGTCTCGACCTCTGCAACCAAATCATCGCTAACCACCAAGGTGGCGGTTTCAAGGGTTCAGGTTTGGCTAACCACTATCTTGCAGTGTTCTCGGCTAACAACGACCGTTACATGCCCGGTGGTTCGAAAGCTGACGAAAACGAAATCCTTTGGGGTGTTCCTTACGAAAACACTTACACACAAGCTTACGGCGGTACTCGCTACTTGATGGCAGCTGCTTTGAGCAACGGTAGTGCTAACACCTACGAAGAAGTCGACATCGCTAAGAGCAAATACAAAATGGCATGCGCCGACTACGGTATCAACGACCAATGGGGCTGTATGCACGCTCGCGAACAATTCTCCGACAAGTTCATCGACCCGAACGATTGCCGCGACGACCTCTGGTGCAAAGAGGCTGAAGGCTTCACTAAAGAAAATACCGACTATTCTAAGTACAACAACGGTTACGCTTGTATCAAGTTTACCAACTTGCTTACTAAGGAAGACGGTACCTTCTATCTCAACGACGAGACAGCTCCTGTAACCATCAGCAATATCTCGGCAGCATCTAAGGCTTTGAGCGCAAACGTTCACCCGGACACCGACCTTCCGTTGTTCCGTCTTGCCGACATCTACCTTATGAAGGCAGAATGCTACGTACTCGGCGGTCAAGGCAGCGCAGCTGATGCTCTCGACGCAGTCAACATCGTACGCGAACGCGCAGGTGCGGCTGCTTGGAGCAAACTTACCTCTGACGCTCTCCTCGACGAGCGCGCTCGTGAGCTCTACTGGGAAAATCACCGTCGTTCCGACCTCGTTCGTTACCACAAGTTCACCAGCGGTTATAACTGGGCTTGGAAAGGTGGCGTTTACGCAGGTACCGACATCAACGACTACCAAACAGTATTCCCGATTCCTGCTAACCTGATTGCTGCGCAACCGGAGTTTGCTTCAATCCAGAATCCAGGCTATTAATCTTTAAACAGTTAATGCAATGAAATTGAAATATTTATTGATGGCTTTTGCTACAGCAGCAATGTTCACTTCGTGTGTCGAAGACGAACCGGCCAACAAAGTTGCAGAATATAAAGCACCGACAACTTTCGAGCTCAATAAGCCGCAGTTCAGCAACGGTGTCTACGACTTAATCAATGCGGGTACAGTCAACTTGACTTTCTCGCAACCCGACTATGGTTACAGCGCAGTGTGCGACTACACTGTAGAAGTAGCTACTGATGAAACTTTCGAACACGCAGCTACCGTTAACGGTACGTTCCACACTTGCGACATCCAAGTTGATGCCAACGACTTCGCTATGGCTGTTTGCTCGGCTTACGGCTGGGTTGACCAATCTGACATCGACGCTGCTCTTGCAGCTTCGGAAACAGGCACTATGCCCGTGTCCATTCGCATCCACTCGAAAGTGAGCAGCGCTCTCATTGAGGGTAGCGAAATCACTTCGAACGCTGTTACAATCAACACTATTCCTTACTTCGCATTGCCGGCAGTAGAACTTCCGTCGAACTTCTACATGATTGGCGAATTCTGCGGTTGGGACTGGGGTAACTGCGCAGAAATGGTGCCCGTTCACTCTTATCCTGCCAAGTTCTGGTGCATCCGCTACGTTAAGGGTGCTGACCAAGACGGTCAAGGCTTCAAGTTCAACTACAAGACTGCTTGGGATGGCAACGACTTCGGTTTCGCAGGCGTTACATTCAAAACAACAGTTCCGGGTCTTGAAATGGTAGACGCAGGTGGCAACATCGGTCTCAACAAGAGTGGTTGGTATATCTTCGCTATCGATATCGCTATCGATGGTCGCGACTTCAAGTACACTCTCAACGTATTCCCGCCGACAGTTTACGTCTACGGTCCTGCTAACGGTGGTAACTGGGGCGACGATCCCAACTGGGTATTGTCAGTTCCTGAAACTGCTGACGGTATGTTCGAATCGCCCGCGCTCATGGCTACTCCGGGTACTGAAGAAGGCGGTTGCTTGCGTCTGTGCATCCACCCCGAAGACACCGAAGGTGGTTACTGGGGCGGTGACTGGTGGCACACCGAGTTCATCTTCTTCGACAAGAAGATTGCTTACCGCGGTAACGGCGGCGACCAAGAACGTGTTGGTAACGCTGCAGGTGCTAAAGTTTACCTCAACTTTGCAACCGGTTACGGAGAAGTAAAATAAAAACCTTAAAAGGCTTCGTAGGGGTGCGTCCCACCGAGGGCGCGCACCCCGATGAAAGCCAAAAAACAGAGAATACAATATGAAAAAATTAGGTATATTTTTAATGTCGGTCCTCGCACTTGGCTTCGTAGCCTGCGACGACTATGATGAGGCTCTTCCGCAGTCGAATCCGCAAGCGCCTATCACTTCCGTTAACGGCTTGACCGTAGCGCCGGGTTCTGACTTGATTGATGCACTCAACCTCAACAATGTTCAGACTTCATACCAACTCGCTTTGGTTAATACTACTGCAACACCCGCTCTCAACGCAGGTGCAAGCGTCGACTACGACGTGCAAATCGCTGCTGACGAAAACTTTGCTGACGTTAAGCAATATCAAATGAACGGTGGCGCTATCGCTGCAAACAACGTCAACGCCGCTTTCCGTTCTTTCTACGGCAAAACTCCGAACGCTAAACCGCTTTGGTTCCGTTTCATCCCGTATCTCACCGACGGCACTTCGCGTGTTGCTTTGGCTAAAGATACTTATTTGATGGCTACTAAGGTTACGGTAACGCCTATCGACCTCGGTATCGTTATCGACCCGGCTTACTACGTTGTTACCGACGTTTGGTTCGGTGACGGTTGGGATAAGAACCTCATCGCTCTCGACCACGCTGACACTGACCTCTACGACGATCCTATCTTCTCGGCTACTGTTGAGTTGAAGAAGGGTGCAATCCAATTCATCGGTTCTCGTGGCGTTGAAAGCGCTAAGGCTGACCCCGACAACGCTTACCTCTACTCTTGGGGTGCCGCTAACGAAAACGCTACTTCGGGCGACCTCGCTTATGGCGATGCCGCTAAGTCGATTGCCATCGCAGAAGATGGTCTCTACAGCATCTCTATTGATATGCTCAACAATACCTTCAACGTAGCAAAAGTCGTTCCGACAATGTACATGATTGGCGACTTCTGCGGTTGGAACTGGGACAATGCTCCGACAATGGTTCCCGCTTGGATTAACGATAACGGCGCTACAGATACTTGGAAGTACTGGGTATTGGCTTACGTTGGCGAAAACAAGGGCTTCAAGTTCAATACAAGCGCAGCTTGGGACGGTGGCGAATTCGGCTACGACGGCGCTACTCTCGTTTCGAACGTTGCAGGTGTTGATTTCGTTAACGACGGTGGTAACATCGCTCTCTCGAAGGCAGGTTGGTATCTCTTCGGCGTTGATAAGAAACTTGGCAACGCAGGCTTCGAATTCACAGTTAACGTATTCCCGCCGAACGTTTACGTTTACGGTTCTTGCGCAGGTAACGTTTGGAACGACGACGCTAACTGGTTGTTCAACGTCCCGACAACTGCCGACGGCGTATTTACTTCTAAACCGCTTGCTGCTGACGGCGAACTCCGTCTCTGCGTTCACCCGTTGAACGGCGATGGAAGTCAATGGCTCGGCGACTGGTGGCAGAGTGAGTTCATCTTCTTCGGCGACGCTATCGCTTACCGCGGTACAGGTGGTGACCAAGAACGCGTTAACGTTGGTGCCGGTCAAGTTGTAACTCTTGACTTCACTAAAGGCAAAGCATCTGTGAAATAAGTTTTAGACTTATATATCGAAAAAGCGCATCCTCGACGGGTGCGCTTTTTTGTTGTGTTTTTTTGTTTTTTTGTTGCTTCCCGGCGAGAATTTTTGCGCGTTTTCTCTTTCGATTTTCGAGATTTTTTACGAACTTGCAGCCCGAATAGATTATTGTCGAAATTTCACTAACATAAAACCTATATTATGAGAAAACTAATCACATTCGTACTCCTTATGGTTGCGCTCGGCGTCTATGCCTCCACTCAATGGACACTCAACCGCAACGATGCCACCAACGGCACGCCGATTGTCGAGACGTTTACTGTCGACACGCTTCGCCACGAAAAAGTGGGACCCGGCACGATGTATACGCTCGTCTACCTTCACGGCGACGGCTTGACAACGCATATGCGCGCCCACTTTTTGACTTTCGACATGAAGAACCACGACGATGTGCAGTTCCGTATGGAGTTGGGCAACGACTCGCTTCTGACCGTCGAAACACCCTCATCGATTGCCATTCGCAAAAACGCTCCCGACAATTACTACTACGCAAGTTGCAATGCCGACTTCTACATCACCTGGGACCCCTACATCGGCAATCCGCATCGCTGCTGCTACATGGACGGGCAAATTGCCATGTTCGACGACGATGAGGCGACCAACTACGGGCATTTCTTTATGGACTACAACAAAAATATGTGGTGCGACTTCCCCAAGCAGTCGTGGACAATGACTCGCGCCGACGGCACAAGCGTGTCGCTCAGCCACATCAACCACGACCTCAACGACAACCAACTTGTGCTCTACAACGAACTCGGCGGACACTGGACAAAGACATCCGACGCCACCGAAATACGCGTGCGTCTTGCCGACGGCGAGCGCTGGGCAATCAATAGTCCGTTCAAGATGGTCGTCGTTGGCTCGCCCGTTGTCGGAGGAAATATGCAAGTCAAGCCCGGCGAGGCTGTTCTGTCGGCAAAAGGTAGTCGCGTAGCCGACGTGCTCGCCCTTGCAGACGGCGAAGAAATCACCATGTTCTTCGAAACGCGCTTGGCAAACTACGACATCAAGCCCGACCTGAAAGAAGCCAGCGGCGGCGACGTCATCATCCTCGACCGCGGCGTGACTGCCTACACAGCCGGACGCTTTATCAATGCTCGCGATGCCTACAACCCGCGCACGATGTTCGGCTACAACGAAGACCGCTCGATGATGGTGTGGGGACTCGTCGACGGACGCTCGGCACGCTCAAGCGGCTGTACTTACACCCAAGGCGCCGACATTATGCGCTATGCCGGTTGCTACGACGCTGTCAACGTCGACGGTGGTGGCAGTTCGACTATGTTTATGCAGCAATTGGGCATCGTCAACGACCCGAGCGACGGCCACGAACGTGCTGTGTCGAACAGCCTCCACGCTGTGTTGAATCAACCCGAAGACAACACAATCGCCGAAATCCGTTTTGTCGACTGGTCGATGAAATTCCCCAAATACGGCATCTACACGCCCAAATTCTACGGCTATAACCAATACGGTCTGCTCATCGATACCGACGTGCAAGGCGTAACGCTCTCGTGTCCCCAAAGCCTCGGCACGATTATCAACGACGGCGCAACATTCTACGGCGTCGGCAGTGGCACTCAGGCGCTGACGGCGACCTACAACGGATTGACAGCAACTATACCCGTTACCGTCGAACTCAGCGACAACGTGTCTTTGCGCCTCGGCAAAGTGCTGCTCGACAACAGTCGAACCTACGAGATCGAAGTAAATGCCATGATGGGCGAAACGTCGATGCCGATAAGCCCGATGGCAGTGGCGTGGACCTCCGACGACAGCGAAATTGCCACCGTTGGCGCTACAAGCGGCGTGATTAACGGTCTCAAAGACGGAACGACGACGATTACCGGCACGGTTGGCAACTTCGTCGGCGAACTCGAAGTGACCGTTGAAATACCGACAGCCAACGTAATGCCCGTGCTGCGCGAATTCCCCGCCGACGGCTGGACACTCAAGCAGACCGGCGGCACCGGGCTCGCCATCTCGGAACTTGACAATGGCTTCCGCTTGAACTATACAGGCAACGGCACGTCGCGCGGCGCCTACATATCCGTCGAGCGACCTATGACCGTTTGGAGCATTCCCGACAAGTTGCGCGTGCGCGTCAACCCCGGCAACGCAACCATCAAGAAGGTTTCGGCATCGGCAACGAATGCTCTTGGCGCACTCTCCGGCGTGTGGGAGGCAAGCAACGAAACACTTCCGACAAACGTCGAATCGACCGTCGAGTTCGATTTGAGCGACTGGTGCAACCCCGACGACATCGGTATTTATCCCATCACGTTCAACACGTTGCGATTCGATATGGGTGCATCGGCAAAAGATACCGAGTTCGAGATACAAGTTCCCGGCTGGGAGGCAATCTATAGCCACGCACAAGGCGGCATCGCTACTGCCAAGACAAGTGCGGCGGCGATTTATCCCAATCCTGTAGCCTGCGGCGGACAGTTCACCGTGGCAGCCGAAGGCGCAGCTCGCGTCGAAATCTACACGTTGAGCGGATGCAAAGTGATGGAGCGTAGCATCGACGGCGTAGCGGCACTGTCGACCGACGGAATGCAGCGCGGCGTCTATCTCGTGCGCGTAGCCGATGCCCGTGGCACGAAAACCGCAAAGTTGATTGTTCGATAAGTCGAAATATTAGTCGATAATTACGTTATAACGAAAAAATTGCTTACATTGAATAATGTTCGAAATATGTAAATACGCAATACCGGATACCCCTGCCGTGTCGAAGATACGGCAGGGGTGGCTGTGCCGAAGGTACAGCAATCGTGGGTAACGCCGGGTTTAACCTCGGAGAGGTTCAACCCGGTGAACGACAGCGATATAAAAGGACGAACCTCGTGAGAGGTTCGGTCATGATAGTAGATATGCACAATTATGTAAAATTTTACTATCTTTGCAAAAAACGAATAATGAGCAAAGTAAGAAACCTGATACATATAGTATTCAATACGAAAAGCCGCAAGATGACCATTGCAAATGACTATCGTGACGATGTCTATCGCTTTATTTGGCATTTGTGCAAAGAAATGAATTGCTATCTTTTACGCATAAATGGGATTCCCAATCATATCCATATTTTGGTTAGTCTTAGCCCGACCATTTCCGTTGCCGATTTTGTGAAGAAAATCAAGCAACAATCGAGTAGTTGGATGAAAGAATGCGGCAAGTTTCCCGATTTTGAGGGCTGGGGTAGAGAATATGGTGCGTTTTCTGTGTCAGAATCGGCGAAATTCGCTGTAATAGAATATATTATCGGGCAACAAGAACACCATCGCAAATTCACTTTTGAGAATGAATACAAGGATTTGTGCTCTAAAAGTGGATTGTCTTTTACAAATCTTGATTTGACATAGCACTTTCATTATCACGACCGAACCTCTCACGAGGTTCGAATGTCTATATCATTGTCGCTCACCGGGTTAAGTACCTCCGGCACTTAACCCGGCGTTAGCCACAATTGGCGCCCCTCCGGGGCTTTTCATCCTCATCGTATCTTCGACACGATGAGGATGTCCGGGTCGCGCCGTTTGATTACGGGGGTATATCCTCGAATTATTCTGACGAGATAGCAAAAGAGTGGGTGTACCGAATTGATACACCTTCTGCTTTTGTTTATCTCGGCCCCGACGATGCGCTCCACTTTTGTTAATCTCACAGTTTTTGCGTACATTTGCAAAATAATTGATAAAATGCGATAAAAGTGGAAACGAAGTACATTTTTGTGACCGGAGGAGTTGTGTCGTCGCTTGGCAAGGGCATAATTTCGTCGTCGTTGGCAAGACTCTTGCTTTCGCGCGGTTTTAGAGTGACAATCCAAAAGTTTGACCCGTACATCAACATCGACCCGGGAACGCTTAATCCGTATGAGCATGGCGAATGCTATGTGACAGTCGACGGCCACGAAGCAGACCTCGACTTGGGACACTATGAGCGTTTTACGAATGTCCACACCTCGCGCGCCAACAACATTACGACAGGTCGCATCTATCAGAGCGTTATCGACAAGGAGCGCCGCGGCGACTATCTCGGCAAGACCGTGCAAATCGTGCCTCACATCACCGACGAGATTAAGCGCAACGTCAAGTTGCTCGGCAACACGGGTAAATACGACTTCGTTATCACTGAAATCGGTGGCACCGTCGGCGACATCGAGTCGCTCCCGTTCTTGGAGTCGATGCGCCAACTCAAGTGGGAACTCGGCAGCAATTGCATCTGCATCCACTTGACCTACGTGCCCTTTATCAAAGCCGCAAAAGAACTCAAGACAAAGCCTACTCAGCACTCGGTTAAGCAGTTGCAAGAGGTCGGTATTCAGCCCGATATCTTGATTTTGCGCACTGAGAAAGACATACCGGCGGCAATGCGTCGCAAAGTGGCGTTGTTCTGCAACGTGTCGCCCGACGCAGTTATCCAATCAATCGACGTGCCGTCGATCTACGAAGTGCCGTTGACGATGCACGAGCAGCACCTCGACGAAATCATCCTGCGCAAGACCAATACGCCCTACGAAGGCGAGCCCGACATGTCGCGCTGGACGGCATTCCTCGATAAGATGCAGACTGCCGAAAAGACGGTGACAATCGGTCTGGTAGGAAAATACGTCGAACTCCAAGACGCATATAAATCAATCAACGAGTCGCTCTTCCAAGCGGCAACCTACAACAATCACAAACTCAACCTCGTCTACATCCATTCCGAGAAAGTCGACGACGGCAACGTGGCAGAGAAACTTGCCGGGCTCGACGGTGTGATTATCGCCCCGGGATTCGGTCAGCGTGGCATCGACGGCAAATTTTCAGCCATCAAGTATTGCCGCGAGCACGATGTGCCTACCTTCGGCATCTGCTTGGGTATGCAGTGCATGGTCATCGAGTTTGCGCGCAACGTGCTCGGCTTGAAAGACGCCAACAGCACCGAGATGAATCCGCAAACGCCATACAACGTAATCGACCTTATGGAAGAGCAAAAGAGCATTTCGAACATGGGCGGTACGATGCGTTTGGGTGCCTACGACTGCGTTCTGCGCGACGGCTCGAAAGCCGCACAAGCCTATGGCTCGACTTTCGTCAGCGAACGTCACCGCCATCGCTTCGAGTTCAACGAAGAATATCGCAAGTCGTTCGAGGCTGCCGGAATGCAATGCGTTGGCGAGAATCCCGACACTCACTTGGTCGAAGTTGTCGAAATCCCGACTTTGAAATGGTTTATCGGCACGCAGTATCACCCCGAATACAGCAGCACGGTGCTCTCGCCCAATCCGATATTCTTGAGTTTCGTAAAAGCGGCTATTGACAACGCTAACGCTAAAGCGTAGATTAGAGATTAAAGAACAACAATAAACGATTTACTTTAAACGAAAAACGATAAAAATAGCAGATGGATAGAAATACCATTTTAGGCTTGGTGCTTATGGGGGTTGTAATCTTCGCTTTTTCGTGGCTTAATTCGCCGAGCGAAGAAGAGTTGAAGGCAACCGCCGAGACGCAAACCGAGCAGAAAGAGTCGGCTCCGGTAGCCGTTGTCGACAGTTTGAGTGCCGCCGAACTGACGGAGATAAAGACCGTCGTGGCGCAATACGGCAAAAAGTCGGACGACGGAGCGGCGACTACGCTTCGTCACGGCGACGTTGTGCTGACCCTTGCAGGCGACGAACTTGCCGGTACGGTAAAGGCAGGCGGCAAAGAATTTGCCTTGTCGGATTTGGCAAAACCGGCGGCAGACAGCATTCGCTTGGTGTTCAACAGCGCCGTCAAAGCCGTGCGTTTGGCAGTCGGCGAGGCGTCGAGATATAGCGACTTTGCACGCTTTGTCAGCGGCGACAGCACAACCGTGCGTTTGCAAAACGACCTCGTGGCAGTCGACCTCTCGACCAAAGGCGGCGTCGTCAGTCGCGTCGAACTCAAGCAATATACAGCATACAGCGAAGGCAAAACCGTCCCGGCTGTGTTGTTCGAAAACGAAAACAATTCCTACAGCTTTATCCTCAACAACGACACTCAGCGCTTCGACACGCACGACTTCTACTTCACTCCGATAGTCGAAAACGACTCGACCGTGCTGATGAAGTTGCAGTTTGAGAGCAACGTGTCGTTCGGCATCCGCTATACGTTGAAGAAAGACAGCTATATGGTGAAGATGGACGTCGTTCAAGAAAATATGAACATGGTAATCCCCACCAACATCGCCACGATGGACTTCGAATGGCGCGGACGCCTGATGCGTCACGAGCGCGGCGAGATGTTCGAAGAGCGCAACAGCGGACTCTACTATAAGTTCAACGGCGGCGACACCGACTACTTGAGCGAAACGAGCAACGACGAAGAAGAAATCGCCGACAAACTCAAGTGGATTGGCTTCAAAGACCAATTCTTCTCGACGGTGCTCATTGCCGACACTTATTTCTTGGGTACGAGCAACCTGACAAGCACCGTGGTCGACAAAGATTCGCCCGACTATAAGAAATATATGAAAGATTTGGAGGTGGTATCCTCGTTGGAATACAGTTCGACCAATCCTGCGCCGGCATCGTTCACATTCGTGTTCTGCCCCAACGAATACAGTCTGCTCGACGAATATTCGGAGGCATTCGGCGACGACGACATCGAGCTGACTCGCCTCATTCCGCTCGGCTGGAAGATGTTCCGCTGGATTAACACCGGCATCATCATCCCCGTGTTCAACTTTTTGGGCACGCTCGACCTCAACTACGGAATCATCATCCTGCTGCTTACCATCTTCATCAAGGTGATACTCTTCCCGTTGACCTATAAAAGCTATTCTTCGCAAGCGAAGATGCGCTTCCTGGCGCCCGACATCAAAGCCATCAACGATAAATATCCCGGACAGGACAACGCGTTGAAGCGCAACCAAAAGATGATGGAGCTCTACAACCAGGCGGGAGCCAACCCGATGAGCGGCTGTCTGCCCATGCTCCTGCAGATGCCGATTCTGATTGCGATGTTCTCGTTCTTCCCCTCGTGCATCGAACTTCGCGGCGAGCCCTTCTTGTGGGCTGAAGACCTGTCGGCGCCCGACGTTATCTGGTCGTGGGACGTCCACATTCCAATCATTTCGACATTCTTCGGCAACCATTTGAGCCTCTTCTGCTTGCTTATGACGGCTGTCAACATCGTCTACACATACCTCAACATGCAGGCAAATCCGTCGAACAACTCGATGCCCGGCATGAAGTGGATGATGTATCTCATGCCCGTGATGTTCCTGGTGTTCTTCAACAACTATGCAGCCGGATTGAGCTACTACTACTTCCTGTCGTTGCTCATCACCATCGGACAGACCTACGCATTCCGCTTCTTCCTCAAAGAAGACAAAATGCGTGCACGAATGGCTGAGCGTGCGAAGAAGCCCAAAAAGAAAAGCGGCTTTATGGCTCGCCTGGAAGAAGCACAACGCCAAGCGCAAGCAGCTCAACGAGCTCAGCAGCAGCGTAAGAAATAATTAAGCATTAATGAAAGAATCTGTTTTATTGTTAGCGTTTTGCCGTGACGGCAAGACGCTAACTTTTTTTGTGCCTTGTGGATGTCTGTGCTATTTTTCTATGCCCTGTTTTATATCTTCGATACGCGCAATGGCATACATCGGACAAATTCGGACATGCCTTACTTCGTTATTGGCTTGTCTGTCGACGTAATCGAATTTTCCAAAATTCTCTAACGAGCACCGAACGGCGTGATGGAGTCGCTTGTCGCGCATAAATGCCCAAAGGCTCTTCATCCCGCCTTGTGTGTCTGCTTTTACTTCGATAGGGACAACCGTTTGCAAATAAGTTGAAATATAGTCTATCTCTGCTTGCGAATTTTTCGCAAGTCTTACCCAATAGTACAATTCGTGGCGGATGTTCGGACTCATGTGGTGTAGCATTTCAAGTCCGACTACCTGTTCCGCCATCGGACCTTTGTTGGCTAAGTCAGTAGCACTCGCTGTCAGAATCTGTGTTGTCAGTTTGGAAACGTCGCCTAACGACATATTCAATAGCCGAAGCAGCAGTCCCGCGTCGAGTAATAACATTTTTCGATACGACTTGTCTTCTTCGCTACCCAACGGCAAGCCGTTAGCATTTGTATGAGTAACGGGGTGTAGTATTCCGGCAAGAGTCAGCAACTCAACGGCTTTTTTTACTTCTACGGTCTTGTAATCGAGTCCTACTTTTGTATATACAAACTTTTGACCTGCTTGAACCGCGGCACTTCGCAGAGTGCTGCGCAGCAATGTCGGGTCTACATTTTTCTTGTACTTGGGAAAATCGTCTTCGTAGGTAACAACAATGTCGTCTTGAACCTCTTGGCATCGTAGATAATCGTGATACTCAACCCAAGTCTTGACGGCTTCCGGCATTCCTCCAACCAGCATATATGTGCGAAGGTGTTCCACTAATTTGTTATGTATGGGTTCCGGGAGCGGATTGTCGATTGACGCTGCATTTCGGGCTTCAATAAGTAATTGTTGACCGTTTGCTTCAAGAAATTCATCAAAGGTCATCGGATACATAAACATTGAATGTATCCTTCCAACTCCGAATGTGGGAAGTTCTTTCAGTGCAAACTCAAGGAGAGAACCGGCGGCAATGACATGGAGTTCGGGCAAATCCTCCTTAAAAAATCGCAGAGCCATAATCGCTCGCGGGCACTCTTGGATTTCATCAAGGAATAAAAGCGTTTTGCCGGGCTTAATCGCTGTCCCGTAGATTGCGGAAATCTGAGGGACAATACGTTTTACGTCCAAGTCATCCTCGAATAGAATTTTGTATTTCGGTTGCTTTTCAAAGTTTATCTCAACAAACGTATCAAACTTTTTAGATAGCTCTTGAACGGCAGTCGATTTTCCAACTTGTCGGGCACCTCGAAGCAACACCGGTTTGTGGATATCTCTTGATGCCCACTCCGATAGATATTTGTCGATTAGTCGTTTGCAATACATATATAACCCTTTCTTTTAGCGCCCAAATATAGTGAATTGAAATTATCCAAACAAATAATTTGCCGAAAAATGAAAAAATCCAAACAAATAATTCGCCGTTTTTCGCAAAAATCCAAAGAAATAACAGGAATCGTTTAGCGGGGAGCGTTTATCGTTTATCGACGGACCGGTCGGAGAAGCCTGAGTCGTCGGAGAAGTCTGACGGGTCAGACCTTCGTTACGCTCTGATGTCGATTCGGGCGGGTGCAAATTTTGATACAAAAAGCAGAAATTTTGATTCATAGCCGTGACGTAACTATCTGTTTTATAACATAAGAAACAAAAATGCAACTTTCTGAAACATTTTTTATAGAGCGAGCAAAGGCGCAATTCTAATTTTGAGCAGCAAAAGCAATATTGCCTTAGAATTACGAAACTAACAAAAACCAATACTTAAATGTATGAAAAAATTAATTTTTAGTCTATGCTTCCTTTGCAGCGTTCTCGGGCTGATGGCTCAAAACGCGATAACCGTCAAAGGAACCATTACCTCAAAATCCGATGGAGAGCCGATTATCGGCGCCTCCGTAGTGCAAACCAATAGTCCTAATGTAGGTACGGCAACCGACCTCGATGGCAATTTTGTACTCAAAGTACCCGGGAATGCCACCATCACCGTATCTTATATCGGCTATAAGTCAGTAACCGTCAAAGCGGCAGCGACCGTCAACCTGGCGTTGGAGGAAGATGCGCAGATGATGGACGAACTCGTAGTTACCGGTTACACCACACAACGTAAGAAAGACCTTACGGGTGCGGTTTCGGTGATGAACCTCAAGAACCCGTTGAGCGAATCCAACCCGAACATGCTTAGCAGTATGCAAGGCAAGTTGGCAGGTGTGCAGATTATCACCGACCAGGCTCCGGGTAGCGGTGGTACAAGCATTCGCGTGCGCGGTATGAGTACGGTCAACGGCAACGACCCGCTCTACATCATCGACGGCGTGCCGACTACCGAAAACCTCAACTCAATCAACCCCGCCGACATCGAGTCGATTCAAGTGTTGAAAGATGCCGCTTCGGCGTCAATCTACGGCTCGCGTGCGGCTAACGGCGTTATCATTATTACTACCAAAAACGGTAAAGGCGACAAGTTGACCGTCAACGTCGGCTATTCTTGCAGCGTCAGCACGCCGATAAAGACTTACGACATGCTGAGCGCTGAGCAATGGGGCGAAGCCTATTGGCAAGCCAACAAGAATGCCGGACTCAAGCCGAGTCATCCGTTCTACGGCAACGGCGACACTCCGCAGCTCGTCGAATATCTTGATGCTGCCGGACTCGTTCGCGCTTCCAACACCGATTGGCAAGACGAGGTGTACAACAATTCGGTTACCCACAACGTGACGGCAACCATCACCAACAGCGGTTCGAAAGGCTCAATGATGTTCTCGGGCAACTTTATCGACCAAAACGGCTTGATGGACTACACGTTCTATCGTCGTTATTCCGCTCGTATGAACTCGACCTACAACATTTGCGATTACGTGAAAGTGGGCGAAAACTTTATGGTGGCTCAGTGGAACAATCGCGGTTACAGCACAGGCAACGACCGCGGCATTCCGTACACCGCCATGCGTCAGCATCCGGCAATTCCCGTGCGCGACAGCGAGGGCAACTTCACAAACCCGTTGGCTCTTTGTGCAAGCGATATTGCTAACCCCGTACACGAACTCTATAACGGTCGCGACAACAGCAACGAAAGTTGGCGCGTGTTTGGTAACGCATTCTTGGAAATTTATCCCGTCAAAGGTCTTACGCTCAAGAGCAACATCGGTATCGAACATATCCAATATTTCAATCGTACGCTCAACCGCAAGATTCAGGAGTCGGACCAAAATAGTATGAGCCGCGGCTACGGTCAAGGCGACACTTGGACATGGACCAACACCGCAAACTACAACTTGACAGTCAAGAAACACAATTTGAACGTGTTGGGCGGTGTTGAGGCTATCTCCTATAAATATCAAAACGTCGACGCTTGGCGCGCTGAATATGCTTTCGAAGACGATAACTATATGAACATCGATTCCGGCGAAGGCACGCAAACCAACGGTGGCGGCTGCGCCGAATGGGCTTTGTTCTCGCTCTTCGCAAAGGCTGACTACAACTATGCCGACCGCTACCTTCTTTCGGCAATCATCCGTCGCGACGCCACTTCGCGCCTCTACAAGGACAACAATTCGGGCGTATTCCCCGCATTCTCCGGCGCTTGGCGCTTCACAAACGAAGAATTCTTCCCCAAAAACGATATCCTTACCGACGGTAAACTTCGTATCGGCTGGGGTCAAAACGGTAACGCAGCCATCAGCAACAACTATGCAGCCTACAGCACCTACGCTTACAACATCGGCAGCGGCGCTTACGACCTCTATGGCACAAACACCAACACCGTGGCAGGTATCATCGCTGCAACGACCGGTAACCCCGACCTGAAATGGGAAACAACCACTCAGACCAACATCGGTTTGGATTTCGGCTTGATTAAGAACAGTCTCAGCGTGAGCATGGACTACTACATCAAGAAAACAAAAGACATGCTTACCATTCCGCCGACACTCTCCGTCGAAGGCGAGAACGCTGCTCGCTGGATGAACACCGGCGATATGGAAAACAAAGGTTTCGAACTCACCGTGGACTATCGCAGTCCGGAATACGGCGACTTCTCGTGGGGCGCAAACCTCAACTTGTCGCGCTACAAAAACAAACTCGTGAAGTACAACAATATGGTTAAAAACGTCGGTGGCGACTATCGTCTTATCGAAGGCGAGCCGATGGGTGTCTACTACGGTTACGTAGTCGACGGCATCTTCCAAAACAAAGACCAAGTCAGCAACCACGCCATCCAACAAGGCGCCGACGTCGGCCGCTTGATTTATCGTGACCTCGACGGCAACGGCGTTATCAACGACAAAGACCAATGCATCATCGGCGACCCGAACCCCGACTTTACCGCAGGTCTTAACCTCGACCTTCGTTGGAAAGGCTTCACGCTCAGCGCATTCTTCACCGGCGAATTCGGCTTCGACGTCTACAACACCACAAAACGTCAGCTCGACTTTATGAGCTACGGCATCATCTCGACCAACCGCGGCGTCGACATCCTCAACGCTTGGTCGGAGACCAACCGCGACGCTTCGATTCCGGCAATCTCCGTTGTCGACAACAACAACGAAATGCGCATGTCGACCTACTACGTGGAAGACGGCACATACGTCAAGATGAAATACCTCAAATTGCAATACAGTTTCCCGACTCACATCTTGAAGAAAATCAAGGCAGAGAATCTCAACGTGTATGCTCAAGTCGAAAACGTATTTACGGCAACGGGCTATAGCGGCTTGAATCCCGAACTTCCTCTTGGCGGCTACGGCGCACGCGTCGACAACGGTCCGTACCCGACACCGCGCACTTACACCTTCGGCGTAAATGTTCAATTCTAACAATTATCCAACCAGAAAAATTACAGATATGAAAATTTTCAGATATATCAAGAATTTGTCGGTAGCGTCGTTGGCAGTTGCTGCTGTGGCTTTGGCGACCTCGTGCGACGATATGCTCGACAAGAAGCCGACCGGACAATTTACGGCAGACCAAATCGATGAGTCGGCTATCGAAGGACTTATGGCAGCCGCTTATGCCGGCTTGGAGGCTCACTATTTCGGCAACAACGAGGCTTTTGCCGGTCCGTCGACCAACTGGATTTTCGACGTGCGCAGCGACGACGCTTATAAAGGCGGTGGCGGCGTGTCGATGGAGGCTAACATCCACCAACTCGAAATCTCCAACCTCACCAGCGACAACGTGTCGAACCTCAACAAATGGCAAAACAACTATTTCGCCATCTCGCGTTGCCATCAAGCAATGAACGCAATCTCGGAGAGCAGCGTCGACGGCAAAGAGGCTTATTTGGCTGAATTGCGCACGCTTCGCGCTTACTACTACTTCGACTTGATTCGCATCTTCGAGCGCATTCCTTACATCACCGAAACTTCCGACGCCAAGACTGTTCGCTTCGACGAATTTACTCGCGACGAAATCTTCGGATTCATCAAAGACGATCTCAAATACGGCTGGGAGAACCTTCCCGAAACACAGACGGCTGCAGGTCGCGTCAATCGTTTCGTTGCAGCCGCTTTGATGGCTAAAGTTTGCGCTTTCACTTCCGATTGGAGCGACGTGATTACTTACAGCGACTACGTTATCAACAGTCATAAGTATGAACTCTACAACAACTATCTCGACATGTCGAAAATAGAGTTCAACAACCAAAAAGAGTCGATTCTCGCCATCCAATGCTCGACAGCCAACAACAATGCTCACATCAACTGGTCGAACCTGTTGAATGTTACCTATTCCGACGGCAACCTCTTCGGTAGCGGCGACGACTTCTTCCTTGCAAGCCAGAACCTCGTCAACGCCTTCCGCACCGACGAAAACGGTCTTCCGTATCTCGACACGTTCAACGACGTCAACGTCACTTCCGACTACGAAGGCAACGTCGACCCGCGTTTGGACTTCACCGTCGGTCGTATCGGCTTCCCCTTCCGCGGACATCTCTACACCAAAGGTTGGTGCCGTGCTTACGACGTCTACGGCGAATATTCCGGCAAGAAAGGCTTGATCGACCCGTCGTCGTCCGACATGGTACAAGGTTGGCCCTGGGGCGCATCTTCTCTCAACTTCTGCTTGATTCGCTACGCCGACATCCTCTTGCTCAAGGCTGAGGCTTTGATTGAAACCGGCAGCGACCTCGAAGGCGCTCGACAACTCATTAACCAAGTACGTGCGAAAGCCGACCGCAGCATCGATGGCGCTTACTCGCCCGTCGAACTCAACCCGATGAAGGCAAACTACGCCGTAGGTCAATATCCCGCAGCCGGCTGGACGCAAGATTATGCGCGCAAAGCCGTTCGCATGGAGCGTCGCCTCGAATTGGCTATGGAGGGTCACCGTTGGTTTGACCTCGTACGCTGGGGCAACGTTGTCGAAACTATGAACAAATATTTCCGCAGCGAGCAAGTCCTTCGCCCGTATCTTGAAGATGCTACGATGACAAGCGACGAAATATTCTTGGCTATTCCGCTTTCGGAAGTACAAAATTCAGGCGGTCTTTATGAATAATACCTTAAAATTGAACTAATTATGAACGCAATAAAGAAAATAGGCTTATATGCCATAGCAGCGGTAGCCATGATTCTTACGATGGCATCGTGCAGCGACATTGAATATCCCGAGGCACCGCAACGCCCGACGGTGAGCGACTTGAAGTACAGCGTGGAGGGACGCAGTGTGACCTTGACATGGACGCTTCCACAGCGCGACGACATCACCGGCGTGCAAGTGGTGGCTAACAATACCGACGCCGTCGACCTCGAAGGTCCGGCAACGACCTACTTCGTAAAACGCGCCATCGCCGGCGAAGAAATTTGCTACACAGTGAAAGTTAAGTATGCCGACGGTACCGTTTCCGAAGGTCAGACCGTACGTTTCGTCGTTGAGGCAGTCCCGGCGAAAATCGGCTACTTGATAAGTTACAACAGCGTCGACGAAATCGAAGACGACGACGAGCAAGCCTCGGCACGCTGGTTCCAGGCAAATGTGCCCAACGGCGTTGTCTTGACTCCGAATGACCTATTCGGCATCACGCCCGACGACTACTCGGTGATTATGATTCACGTCGACCGCACATTCATCGGCTTAGGCTACGACCGACTCCCCGCATCGTTGATTTCCGATGCAACTATCGGCAACCTTCGCACGTTCCTCAAAGAGGGCGGTAACCTCTTCCTCGCCAACCATGCTACACAGTTGATTGTTCCGCTGGGACGTATCGACGAGAAATATGCTCCGCGTCTGTTTGCCGACGGTGACGGAGGCGACGGTACCGACATTTGGACCATCAACGCAAACATCGGTGTAGGTGTCTACGACCATCGCAGCCACGCCGTGTTTGCCGGATTGACTACAAGCAACCAATTCGACCACGAGACATTCCCGTTCATCGGTCCGGGTCGTCGCGAAGACCACAACTGTATGTGGGACTGCAACGCTTACGGCTTCGACGGCAATCCTAACGTGATTTTCTCGTTCGAAACAGCTACAACTTCAATCGTCCTCGCTACTTGGGGACAGGTTGTCGACTTCTGCTGCGCCGGTTTGGTCGAATTCGTGCCGACTACCGAATACAATGGTCGCGTAATCGCTTGCGGTCTTGCTGCTTACGAATGGAATCAAAACAGCAACCCCAACGAATATCAATCGAACATCGAACGATTCACAACCAATGTGTTGAATTATTTGAGCAAATAACGTAACTTTGGGGATAGGAGTCAGCCGTTTCCGACCGACTTCTATCCTCAAATTATTTCAAACAATTAACGACGAGAGAGTAAAATGAAAAAAATAATAATAACACTGGCTGCAGCGGTCGTTTCGGCAAGTGCAGGAGCCGACATCGTCGCTCACTTTCCGATGGAAGTCGACAACCGCGCGGTAACCGAAACCGTCAGCGGAACCTCTGTGACGGTGACAGCAAAAACTGCGCCCGAGGAGGTCAACGGTGCCGTTGGCGGCGCTCTGCGGTTCGACGGCTGGTCGACGTATGTTCGCACGCCGTTGACCTTGTCGTCGGTAACCAATCAACTGACGTTTTCGCTCTGGTGTGCCATCGAGACCTATCCGATGATGGTGACCGGTTGGGCGGAAAATGTATTTACCGACCTGGCAGGAAATCTCGACGAGACAGCCAAAACGGGCTTCGGCTTCCAGCTGAGTTCGCAAGGCGACTGGCGCTTTAAGTGCTATATGGGTGGCTGGGAAGTCGCTGTCGATGCGCCGACGAAGTTGCCCAAATACGCGTGGAATCATTTGGTTGCCGTTGTCGATGGAGTGGCGAAAAAAGTCTACCTCTACAATAACGGCGAACAAGTGGCTTCGGGCAAAGCGCTTTCGACACTTTCGCCCGGCACAGCGGATTTCATCATCGGCAAGCAGTCGGCTGACCTTTTCTGCGACCGTTTCTTGATAAATACGTTCAACGGCATTATCGACGAAGTGACAGTCGAAAATGTTGCCAAATCGGCTGAACAAGTCACCGTTCAAACGCCCGAACATGCTGTCGACTTGTCGATTCCGGCATCGCGTTTCGCCGGGCATTTGCTTCGCCCGACGTTCCACGGCATGCCGGGTGCTTGTTGGACCAACGAGCCTCACGGACTGGTGAATTTTGACGGCAAGTGGCACGTGTTTTTCCAAAAGAACGCCAACGGACCGTATATGGCGCGTCTACACTGGGGCCATATCTCGAGCGACAACTTGTATAAGTGGAAAGAGGAGAAAATCGCCATCGACCCGGCGGAATGGTACGACATCAAGGGCTGCTGGTCGGGATGCATCTTTACCGACGACTTTTTGACCAACGGCAAGCCGAATATCTTCTATACGGCAGTCGATAACGGTCGTGCTCGCATCTGTCAAGCCATGCCCGACGACAACGGACTCATCGATTGGACGAAAAGCGACCGCAATCCGTTGCTCGACGGACGTCCGAGCGGCTTGACCGACGACTTCCGCGATTGCTACCTCTTTGTCAACGATTCGAAGTATTATATGATTGTGGGCAGCAGCCAAAACGGATTGGGTGTCACCACACTGCATCGCTATAACGCCGGCACGAAGACGTGGAGCAACGACGGCTCGCTCTTCTTCAAGACCGACAATGCCAATCAGGCAGGCACGTTTTGGGAAATGCCCAACATCACGCCGATGGGCAACGGCAAGTGGCTCTTTACGTGCACGCCGCTGGGCACGGGAGTAGGCGTCGAAACGCTCTATTGGGTTGGAACAATCAACGACGACGGCACGTTTGCGCCCGACGAAAAGTATAAAGGCGCGCCCGGCAAGGTCGAACTCGACGGCTTCAGCCGCGACGGCTACGGTTTGCTTTCGCCGTCGGTTGCCGTTCACGACGGAAAGGTAGTTGCTCTCGGCATCGTCCCCGACAAACTTCCCGGCAGCGACAATTACAACCTCGGCTGGGCGCACAACTACAGCCTGCCGCGCGAATGGTCGATTGCCGACGACGGCACGCTGGCGCAAAAGCCTTACGAAGGTCTTAAAAATATGCGTAGCGCGGTATCGTTCAGCAAGGCGGACTTCGATCTCGACGGCACGTTGTCGCTCAATCCCGTTTCGGGACGTCAAGTGGAGGTTGTCGGCGAATTTGTGGTCGGCGACGGCTCGGAATTCGGCTTCAATCTGTTTTGTAACGGCGACAAAAAGGCGAAACTTTTCTTCAATTCGTCCGACAACACGTTGACCTTCGATTTTGTCAACGTCAGCCGATTAGTGAACGATAGCGGAGTCTACAACGCATGCTATTCGAGCACGGTGCCGCAAATCTTCGCGCGCGGCGAAGTGGTGAAGATTCATGCTTTTGTCGACCATTCGATAGTCGATATCTTCGTGAACGACAAGTGGGCGGCTTCGGTGAGAATCTTCCCGACGAACGCCAACGCAAGCGGCGTTGAGGCATTCTCGACAGGTACAACAAAGGTGAAGAGCCTCAATGCGTGGATTCTCGACGAAAACCTTGCCGGCGTGTCGACCCCGACGGTCGACGGCGCCGTGGCGGGGCAACAGGTCTACACGCGCGGCTCGCAATTGGTCTACAAAGGCTGTCCGACCGGTTCGGTGGTTTCGCTCTACACGATGTCGGGCGTAAAGGTTATGGAGCAACCGTTGGCAACGGTCGACGGTTGCATCGACCTTAACTGTGAAAAAGGCTTCTACGTGGCAGTGCTGACGAGCCGTCAAGGACGTCAAAGCACTAAGGTAGTGGTTAGGTAAATGCTTTAAAATCTATATTTTATGAAAAGGCTTATAAGAACAATATTATTGACATTTGCGGCGGTTGCTGCCTTTGGAGCATCTGCCGACAACGGCTGCGAATTGCGCTATCTCGGTCAGGGACATTCGATTCTCACGCCCAAAAGCGGTGAGCGCTACGTGATGCTCCCGGTGCAAGAATCGTGCGACGAATCGCGCATCGTGATTTATAACGACAACAAGATAAAAGAGACCATTTTCGTGCGTCTCGCAAACGATAAGGTGGACTATTGCGTGCCTTACGCAGTAGCCGCCGGCGACGCATTCTACATCCACACGCCGACCAACGGCGAAAGCGAGTCGCTGCACAAAACCGGCGAAACGGCGGTGTGGGCAAAGCAAGTGCGCATGGCAGACAGTTACGGTTTCGACGACGAGCCGTATCGTCCGGCATACCATTTCACGCCGGCTTACGGATGGATGAACGACCCGAACGGAATGTTCTACAAAGACGGCGTCTATCATCTTTACTATCAATACAATCCCTATGCAGCGGTGTGGGGCAACATGAACTGGGGACACGCCACGAGTCGCGACCTAGTGCACTGGCAGCACGAGCCGGTGGCTATCTCGCCCGACGCGTTAGGCATGATTTTCAGCGGCTCGGCAGTGGTCGACGCCGACAATACGTCGGGTCTCGGCGCCGGTACGGTTGTTGCGTTCTATACGTCAGCCGGCGAGCGTCAGATGCAGAGCATGGCTTACAGCACCGACGGCGGTAAGACGTTTACAAAATATGCCGCCAACCCGGTTGTTACGTCGCACGTTACGGATTTTCGCGACCCGAAGGTGATATGGCATGCGCCGACGAGCCGTTGGGTGATGGTGCTTGCCGCAGGACAGCAGATGCAGTTCTATTCGTCAGCCGACCTTAAGACGTGGACTTACGAAAGTGCGTTCGGCAGCGAAGTGGGTTGCCATGGCGGCGTCTGGGAGTGTCCCGACTTGTTCGAACTTCCCGTCGAAGGCACCGACGAAACTCGTTGGGTGCTGCTGTGCAACATCAATCCGGGCGGCCCTGCAGGCGGTTCGGCTACGCAATACTTCGTCGGCTCGTTCGACGGACATCGCTTCAGTGTCGACAGCCCGTGCGCTACGAAATGGATGGACGCAGGTCGCGACCATTATGCAACGGTGACGTGGAGCAATTCTCCCGACGGTCGACGCATCGCCTTGGCGTGGATGAGCAACTGGCAGTATGCCGGTGTAGTGCCTACACGCACGTTCCGCAGCGCTTGCAGTGTGCCGCGCGATTTGAGCCTGTATGCTCACGACGGCGATATTTTCCTCCGTTCGGCACCGTCGCAGGAGGTTGAGGCTTGCCGCAAACTCGTCATGACTCGCTCAAAGATTTCGCTCGGCGCAAATCCGCGCGGCATTGCTTTGCCTGCCGGACTCGACGGCGTTTTCGCTCTCGAGATGGAGATTGCCAATCCCGCAAGTGGCGAGGTGGTAGTTACGCTTGCCAATTCGAAAGGCGAGAAAGTCGACATGACCTACGACGGCAAAACATTTGCTTTCGACCGTAGCAAAAGCGGTTTGACAGACTTCAATGCCGAATTTGCATCGACAACGAAGTGCGACGTGATGAGCGGAGCGTCGTCGTTGAAACTTACGCTCTATGTCGACCGTTCGAGCATCGAAGCCTTTGGCGACGGCGGTCGTTTTGTCCAGACAAATCTTGTATTCCCGACTGTCCCCTATGATAAAATCGAAGTTCGGGCGAATGCCAAAAAGGCAAAAATCAACAATTTTAAGGTTTACAAAATAACATTATAGAAGATGGAAGATAAAAAATTTAACTATGCCAAACTAATACCGGTCTTGTTGGCGTTTTTTGCCATGGGGTTTGTCGACCTGGTAGGTATAGCGACCAATTACGTAAAACTCGACCTCGAATTGACCGATACGGTAGCGAATATGTTGCCGTCGATGGTGTTCTTTTGGTTTTTGATATTCTCAGTGCCGTCGGGCATGCTGATGAATCGCATCGGCCGCCGCAATACGGTGCTCGTGTCGTTGGTGGTGACAACGGTTTCGCTGCTCCTTCCCATCGTTTGTCCCTACAATATGGTATGGATGATTGTTTCGTTCTCGCTGTTGGGCATCGGTAACGCAATCATGCAAACGTCAATCAATCCCTTGGTGTCGAACTTGGTAAGCGGCAAGCATCTTGCGAGCACGATGACTTTCGGACAGTTTGTCAAGGCAATAGCTTCGTTTATTGCTCCGATAATCGCCGGATGGGCTGCAGTGCGCTTCCACGATTGGCAAATGTTGTTCCCCATCTTTATGGCGGTGTCGGTAATCGCCGTGATTGCTCTCGGTGCAACACATATCGAAGAAAGTCGCAGCGAGACCACCTCTTTCGGACAATGCTTCCGCCTGTTGGGCGACAAACTCGTGTTGCTTTCGTTCTTAGGCATTATGTGCCACGTAGGTATTGACGTGGGTACTAACGTGACGGCGCCGAAAGTGCTGATGGAGCGCGCCGGCTTTACGCTTGCCGAAGCGGGATTCGCTACGAGTGTCTATTTCTTGTTCCGTACGATTGGCTGTTTCAGCGGCTCGTTCATCCTGTCGAAAGTGTCGGCGAAGTTGTTTTTCGTCATCAGCACGGTGTGCATGATTTTAGGTATGGGCGGACTTCTGTTTGCAGATTCGGTAGAATTGATATATATTTGCGTAGCGCTCATCGGTTTCGGCAACTCTAACATCTTCCCGATAATCGTGTCGCAAGCGATGTTGCGTTTGCCGGAGCAGAAGAATGCCGTATCGGGCTTAATGATTATGGGATTGTTCGGTGGCACAATCTTCCCGTTGGTGATGGGCTATGCGTCCGACTCATTGGGCTCGCAAATAGGAGCTGTGGCTGTAATGCTCGTCGGCGTAGTCTATTTGACATTCTTTGGAACTAAAGTAAAAAAGTAAATCGCTAAAATTCAATACCGTTATGGAAAGGAAAGTTATAGTAGGACTCGGCGAAGCGCTATGGGACGTGATGCCGCAAGAACGCAAAATCGGCGGCGCTCCCGCGAATTTTGCCTATCATGCATCGCAAATGGGGCACGAGAGTTATGTTGTCAGCGCCGTCGGCAACGACAATTGGGGCGACGAAGTAGTGCGTCAGTTGGAGGCAAAAGGACTCAACTTGATGCTGTCGCGCGTCGACTATCCCACGGGCGAGGTCAACGTGACCTATAAGTCGCCGACAGAGCCTATCTACGATATTTGCGAAGGTTCGGCGTGGGACAACATCCCGTTTACCGACGAAATGAAGCGCCTTGCCGAGCGCGCCGACGCCGTATGTTTCGGCTCGTTGGCTCAACGCAACCCGGTAAGCCGCGCATCGATTTACCGCTTCTTGGATTCGATGCGTAGCGAGGGCACTTTGAAAGTTTTCGACATCAATTTGCGTCAAGATTATTATAATCGCGAAGTCGTTGAGGAGTCGCTTCGTCGCAGCAATGCGTTGAAAATCAACGAAGACGAAATCGTTGTCGTTTGTCGAATGCTCGACCTTGGCGAGGTTGACATCAACGACGAAGATTCGGTGCGTCACATCGGTTTGGCAATGATGGAGCGCTACGGCTTGAAGTTGGTCATCGTCACTTGCGGAAGCACTTGCAGTTATACGATAACCGCCGACTGCTTCAACAAGGAAATGACGCCGCGTGTCGACGTTGTCGACGCCGTCGGTGCGGGCGACTCGTTTACGGCAACGTTCTGCTCGGCATACCTTGCCGGCAAAGACGTTGTGACGGCGCATCGCTTGGCTGTCGAAGTGGCTGCCGAAGTGTGCCGCCATGCCGGCGCTATGCCCGAACTTCCTGAAAGATTGAAGGAGAAACTCTTATAAGCCTAATCTCCGGAGGCGGGCGTTCGCTCTGCGGCGTCCGTCTCTTTTGCCTTTTTACCTAACAATACCTACCTTAAAAGCCTATTTATGAAAAAACTGATTTATGCCGCGTTAATGCTTTTTGCAGCGGTTATCGTCGTCGGATGTTCCGACACCGACAAGGAGTTTCGCATCGGCGTCAGCCAATGCAGCGACGATGCTTGGCGTCGGCAGATGAACGGCGAAATTCTTCGCGAAACCTTTATGTACGGTAATGTCGACGTCGAATTTCGTGCAGCAAACGACAACAATGAAAAACAAATAGAAGACATAAAGTATTTCATCAATCAAGGCGTCGACCTGCTCGTCGTGGCGCCTAACGAGACCGACGCCATCGCGCCGATTGTCGAAACGGCTTACGACCGCGGCATTCCGGTGGTTGTCGTCGACCGCAAACTCAATTCAAGTAAATACAATGCATTTATCGGTGCCGACAATTTCCAAATCGGCAAATCGGTAGGCAATTACATAAGTTCGTTCAAAGCCGACAATCTGAAGGTTGTCGAGTTGAAGGGACTGACCAATTCGTCGCCGGCGGAGGAGCGCCACGACGGATTCGTCCGCTCGGTAGGGCAGCATCCCAACATCGAAATGGTGGCGTCAATCGACGCCGAATGGCTTCGCAACGTGGCATACGAGAAGATGGATTCGCTGCTGAAAGCAGGAACGGAGATTGACGTATGTTTCGCCCACAACGACATGATGGCTTACGGCGCTTACGAGGCTGCCCGCCGACATCATTGTGAGAAAGAGATAAAGTTTATCGGCGTAGACGCCATTGCAGGCAAGGAATTGGGCATTGAGGCTGTGCATAATGGTTTCTTCACCGCTTCGTTTTCTTATCCCACCGGCGGCGACAAAGTGCTGCAGACGGCGATGAACATCTTGGAGCATCGCCCGTATCCGAAAGTGACCGTGCTCAGCACGATGGCTGTTGATTCGTTGAACGTGGAAAACCTCCTTTTGCAGTCGGCGCAGATTTCCGAGCTCGACCAGAAAATCGAGACGCTTAGCGGAAAAATTAGCAGTTATGTGTCGCGCTACTATACGCAGAAGATGGTGCTTTTCTGCATTTTGGTGATTCTCGTGCTTTGTGCCGTGTTGCTCGTTGTCACTATCAAGTCGCTGCGTAGCAAGAGCCTGATGAACGCCAAGTTGGAAGAGCAAAGCGAGCAACTCAAGTCGCAGTATGAGCAAATGGTGTCGCTGTCGAAGCAACTCGAAGAGGCTACGCAGGCGAAATTGGTGTTTTTTACCAACATTTCGCACGATTTCCGCACGCCGTTGACGCTCATCGCCGACCCGGTCGACCAACTTCTTGCCTCGCCGACCGTTGCCGATGCCGACCGCAAACTTTTGCAAATCGTCAAGAAAAATACCGGATTGCTGTTGCGTCTTGTCAACCAAATACTTGACTTCCGCAAGTTCGAAAACGGCAAGATGGAGATGAAGCGCGAGGCGCTCGACCTCCGACGTTGTTTCGACGACTGGGCTGAGCCGTTTATGCCCGTGGCTATCAAAAAGCATCTGCACTACAACTACGAAGCCGACTCTGACGCCGATTTCGTCACGTCTGCCGACCGCACAAAACTCGAAAGCATCTTCTTCAATCTGCTGTCGAATGCCTTTAAGTATACGCCCGAAAACGGCAAAGTGACGGTACGGCTGGAGCGCATTCCGGCGGGTGGGGGAGCTACGATTCGCCTGACGGTAGCCAACACCGGAAGCCTGATTTCGGAAGAGCATATCGAAAAGATTTTCAATCGGTTCTATACAGCCGACTTGCACCACTCGGGCTCGGGCATCGGACTTGCTCTCGTTAAAGCCTTTGTGGATATGCACGAAGGCACGATACGCGTGGAAAGCGATGAGTCGGGAACGCGCTTCATCGTCGACCTGCCGCAAATTGCGCCGACCGAAGAGCCTGTTGCCGACTCGCAGATGAGCGCCCCAATGCGTCAATCGGCGGAATTCGACGTGCCCGACCAAACGGAAGAAGTGACTCTCGATGCCGAAAAGAATACGGTGCTCATCATTGACGACAATGCCGACGTTCGGACTTATGTGCGCACCATTCTGCAAAACGACTACACCGTCATCGAAGCCGCCGACGGCGAATCGGGCATCAAAAAGGCAATGAAATATGTTCCCGACCTGATTGTTTGCGACGTTATGATGCCGGGTATGGACGGCTACGAGTGCTGCGCAAAACTCAAATCGGAACTTCAGACGTGCCACATTCCGGTGATACTGCTCACGGCATGTGCACTCGACGAGCAGCGCATCAAAGGCTATGCCGGCGGCGCCGATTCTTACATCGCCAAGCCGTTCAGCAAGGAGTTGCTCTGCAGCCGAATCGCCAACCTCATTGCGCAACGCAAGCGCCTGCAGGAGTATTTCGGCGACTCGACGATGCTTGTCAAGGAAGACGTTTGCAGCATGGATAAAGACTTCGTTTCGCGCTTTAAGGCTTGCGTAGAGCGCGAAATCAGCAATTCCGACTTGAATGTCGAGGATATCGGTCGCGAATTGGGTATGAGCCGCGTCCAACTCTATCGCAAGATGAAGTCGCTGACCAATTATTCGCCCAACGAGTTGATACGCATCACGCGACTGAAGAAGGCGCATTCGATGCTGTCGGCGCTCGACAAGACCGTCGCCGAGGTGGCTTACGACGTGGGATTCTCGTCGCCGTCGTATTTCGCAAAATGCTACAAAGACTATTTCGGCGAAAGCCCGACAGCCAATCGACCATAACCTGCATTATTAATCCATAATTCAGCAGTCGGATTACGTAATAGGGATGCCGAGTGCCTCGA
>JBJEDO010000006.1:0-35133 GCA_051872155.1 Candidatus Limisoma sp. | reverse complement strand
TATTTAGATTTAGTATTTGTCTACGTACATCTTAATCAGGTCACAAAAGTAGACAATAAAACTCGAATAATCAAGAAAGCATATATTACAAATCCTTAAAATGAATGTAAATCGTTTAGCGCCGCCTCTTACCTCTTACCTCTTACCTCAGACAGCGCAAGCTGCCGTATAACCTTTTAACCTCTTAACCTTATAACCGCGCCGAAGGCGCCTCTCTCCTCTATAATAAATGTCAAAAGTCATTGCAATCGTTTGGAAAATGCCGCGAGGGTTCGTAACTTTGTCGGAAATTTTTTGCCAATGCGTATAGACATAATCACGGTACTGCCGGAGATGCTCGAATCACCGCTCAACTGCTCGATTCTTAAACGAGCTCAGAATAAAGGTCTTGTCGAAATTGTAGTCCACGACCTGCGCGACTACACGCTCGACAAGCATCGTCGCGTCGACGACTATCCCTTCGGCGGCGAAGCCGGTATGGTGATGCAAATAGAACCTATTGACCGCTGTATCAGCGCCTTGAAGGCTCAGCGCAACTACGACGAGGTGATTTTCGTTACCCCCGACGGCGAGCAGTTTAACCAAAAAACTGCAAACACCCTCTCGATGGCAGAAAACCTGATTATCCTCTGCGGACACTACAAGGGCATCGACTACCGCGTGCGCGAGCACTTCGTGACCCGCGAAATTACCATCGGCGACTACGTGCTCACCGGCGGCGAACTCCCGGCGGCTATCATTACCGACGCTATCGTTCGCGTAATCCCAGGCGCTATTGGCGACGAACAATCCGCCCTGAGCGACTCGTTCCAAGACAATCTGCTCGCACCGCCCGTCTACACCCGCCCGGCTGAGTACAACGGCTGGCGCGTGCCCGACATTCTCCTCTCGGGGCATCAGGCGAAAATCGACGAATGGAAGCACGAAATGGCGCTCGAACGCACTCGACGCCTGCGTCCCGATTTGCTTAAATAAAACATCTTTCACAGTATGGGATTTATAGATAAAATAAAGAAAATCAACAAAATACACATCTGTTTCGTTACAGTTGTCGGCTTCGGGGCATACATGACTTTCTTCTCCGACTACAACTACATGCAAACCAGCGAATACAAGCGGCAAGCTAACGAACTGAAGATAAAAATCAAGAACGCCAAAGACTCGGCTGAAATCTATCGCGAGAAGCTCCGCGCACTCAACTCCACGCCCGAAATGGTCGAAAAAGTGGTTCGCGAAGAATATCATATGAAAAAGCTGAACGAAGACGTATACATAACTAAAGAAAAATGAAAAAACAAAGACGAATAAACCCCGCCGTGCTCAACATGTCGCTCTCGGTGGCGATGCTGGCACTGCTTGTTGCGGCTTTCCTGCCGCTCATCAACATCAACGCGCCCTGGCTGCGCATCGTCTACTGCGTAGGTGCCGTTGCCGCCGTGGTTGTCCGACTGCTTCAACGCATCGAATATCGTCGCAACCCCGACACTCCGACCCGCGTACGACGCCTGCAGCACATCGAATTCTGGTCGGCGATTGCCTACCTCGCATCGGCTTACTTCATGATCGACGACCCGTACCACCCCGGCAACTGGCTCGCCTTTCTGCTCGCCGGCGCCGCACTCCAACTTTTCACGTCGTTTATGATTCCCTACGCCGAGAAAAAGGAACAGGACAAAAAAATCGGTAAAAGCGATAAATAAAGCGAATTTTTTCGCCGAATGTCTATTAAATAACGAAATTAGCGACCAAAAAGGCTGATAATTGCTTGTAATTTCGTAAATTTGCCGAGAATGAAAAATAGTGTAGCATTTGACAGAGGCAACACGATGGTTAAAATGACTCGCTTTGTCGGCACCGAGCCGGTCGAAAGCGAGCGATACGACCTATTGACGGAGCAAATCGTCGAGCAGGCGGCACGTCACGCCGACCGCGCGATTTTCTCGTCGGTGGGCGAAGGCGACGCCGAAGCGCTTGACCTGCTCGGCAAGCACTTTCGCCGCGTCTACTACCTCACGGAGCAACTGCCACTGCCAATTGCCGTCGACTACGACCGCGCCCGCTTGGGCAACGACCGAATAGCCTCCGCCGTGGGCGCTCACGACGTCTACCCCGGACGAAATCTGCTCGTTGTCGATGCCGGCACGGCGATTACGCTCGACCTGGTCGATGCCGACGGCACATTCCGCGGCGGAAACATCGCCCTGGGCATTCGCAGCCGGCTGCGTGCGCTGCACGACTACACTTCTCGCCTACCGTTGGTCGACCCCGTCGGCGATACACCGCTGATTGGAAAAACCACCGAAACGGCTATGCGCTCAAGCGCAATTGCAGGCGCTGCGGCAGAGGTCGCCGACCTGCACCACAGGCTCAAGCAGGCAGGCTACGCCAAACTGCTCACCATCGTTACCGGCGGCGACGGCGCTCTGCTCTTCAATCGGCTTCGCAACGACATCGAGTGCGTTGCCGACCCTAACATTTTGGCAAAAGGTTTAAACAGTATATTACGATACAATGAACAAATATAAGAAACTAATTTTGGCTTTCGGAGCACTCCTGATAGCCGTAACAGCGACAGCACAAAACCAGCAATCGCCCTACTCGCGCTACGGGCACGGCGTGTTGGGCGACTACGCAACAAGCATGCAACGAAATATGGGCGGCGTCGGTATTGCAATGACCGGCGGACGTCAAATCAACGTCATGAACCCGGCATCCTACGCCGGAATCGACTCGCTTACCCTCCTCTGGGACATCGGTCTCGACCTCACTCAGATGAAGTCGTCGGAAACCGTCGGCGGCGAGAAAAAGACCGGTAAAGCATTCGGCGGCGGCCTCGACTACCTCACCCTGCAATTCCCCATCACCAAATACATGGGTGGTAGCATCGGTCTTGTGCCCTATTCGTCAGTAGGCTACTCGTTCGGCGGCGAAATCAACGACATCAACGGTGACAAAAACGGCGAAACGAGTTTCGTCGGCGAAGGCGGCATCAACGAACTCTATGTCGGCGTTGCCGGACGTCTGTTCAAAGGATTTAACCTCGGTGCAAACTTCGCATACCAATTCGGCACGACCAAAAACGACACCTACGCCTACGGAACCGACGGCGCAAGCGCTCTGTTCGAGCAAACTATGGAAATCCGCGACTGGAACATGACCCTCGGCGCGCAATACACCATGGACTTCCGCCAAAAACACCGCGTAACCCTCGGCGCTACGTTCTCGCCCCAAAAAGACTTCCACGGCAAGACTTGGGGCATCTCCTACGACGTCAACCAATCATCGTCGTCGACCGAAGCGCCCGACACCCTCGCCTACACAAAACTCAACGGCGGCTACAGCAAGCCTAACTCGTTCGGCGCCGGCGTCAGCTATACGTTCAAAGACAAACTCACCGTCGAAACCGACTTCACCTACCAGCAATGGAGCAAAGCGCGCTACGACGGCTTGAAAGACGATAAAGGCAACATCGTCAGCAGCGCTTGCACATTCGACGACCGCTGGAAATTTGCCGCCGGCGTGCAATACGTGCCGCAAACCCGCGGAGCATACTTCAAACGCGTTGCCTATCGCTGCGGAGGTTTCTTCACCCACGACTATATGATGGTTCCCGACGTTGCAGGCAATCTGCACAACGTCCGCGAATACGGCATCGCAGCCGGCTTCGGACTCCCCACCGTCGGCACCAAGACGATTATCAACCTCGGTTTCGAATATCGTCACCGCGCAGCGCATCCCAACACAAACCTCGTGGCGGAAAACTACTTCAACATCACCCTCGGCATCAACTTCAACGAATTCGCATTCTGGCAGAACAAGATAAAATAGGCGATGAAATTGCTGCGTAGAATAGGAGTAACTTTTATGGCACTGTCGTTGGCGATGGTGGCTTGCACGAAGAAAGACGGCACAATCGGCGTCGACGCTTCTTCGGGCAACGGCGACAGCATCCCTTCGATGCTCACCCGCGACGTCAAGACCATTATCAGCGACTCCGGCATGGCAAAATATCGCATCACCGCAAAACTCTGGCTCGTCTACGACGAAGTCAACGTGCCCGTTTGGAAGTTCCCTCACGGGCTATATCTTGAGAAATTCGACCGAAAGTTCAAAATCGAAGCCCACGTCAAATGCGACTCGGCGACGTTCTTCCAAGAGACTAAACTCTGGCGACTCGACGGAAACGTCGAAATCAAAAATACCGCCAAAGACGAGTTCCTCACCGAACAACTCTTCTGGTCGCAGTCGCAGCACAAAGTCTACAGCGATTCGTTTATCCACATCGTCAAGAGCGACCGCGTTATCGAAGGCTACGGCTTCGAATCGAACGAACAAATGACTCAATACACCATAAAGAAGGTTTCGGGCATCTTCCCCGTCGACGAGGAACGCTCCGGAATCGGTAAAGCAAACTAATAATGAGCACAACGACAGCACTGATAGTAACTCTGATATCGATGGTCTTCTCCGCGTTTTTCTCGGGGATGGAGATTGCCTTTATCACGTCCAACCGCGTGCGCGTCGGGCTCGACTCGCAGAAGAAAGGCGTGACAAACCACCTCATCAACTTCTTCTACCGTCACCAAGATATGTTCATCTCTACGCTGCTCGTCGGCAACAACATCATGCTCGTCATCTACGGTATCGGTATGGCAATCCTGCTCACCAACCTCATGCCGTTCCTGCCCAAAGACAGCGCGCTGACACTCTTGGTGCAGACCGTCCTGTCGACGCTCATCATCCTCGTCACCGGCGAATTTATTCCCAAAACGGTCTTCAAAATCAACCCGAACGCCTCGCTGCGACACTTCTCGCTGCCGATTTTCATCATCTATCTCGTGCTCTACCCCATTTCGCTGCTGGCGTCGCTCATCTCGCGCGGCATCATGATTCTCCTCGGCGCTCGCCCTGAAGAAACGCGCGGCCAGATGATTACCGTCGGCGAACTCGACGACTACATCCAGCAGACTATCGAAGAAAAGCGCAACGAGAAAAAAACAGAAAAAACCAAGGAAGAGGAAGAAGACATCGAAAACGAGATGAAAATCTTCCAAAATGCGCTCGACTTCTCTAACACTCTCCTGCGCGACTGCATGCGCCCGCGCAACGAAATCGTCGGCGTCGACATCGAAAAAACCGAACTCGAGACGCTCCGCCAACGCTTTCACTCCACCGGGCTCTCCAAAATAATCGTCTACCGCGAAGACATCGACGACATTATCGGTTACATCCACGTCGGCGAACTCTTCCACACCGAAAACAACTGGAAAGACCACATCCGCCCCGTCGAATTCGCTCCCGAATCGATGCTCGCCAACAAGATGATGCGCCGAATGATGGCGGAAAAGAAAAGCATCGCCATCATTGTCGACGAGTTTGGCGGTACGTCGGGGCTCGTCACCCTCGAAGACCTCGTCGAAGAAATCTTCGGCGACTTCGAAGACGAACACGACAAAAAACGCCTTATCGACATCCAATTCGACGAGAATCACTACAAATTCTCCGGACGCGTCGAAATCGAAAAAATCAACGAAAAATACAACCTTGGCATACCTGAAAATGATGAATATCAGACAATTGCAGGCTATATCCTCTACAACCTTGAGGAACTGCCAGAGCAAAACGACTCGTTTGTCATCGACGGTCTGCGGTTCACCATCGTTAAGCGTAGCGCGACGAAAATCAACATCGTCGACGTCGAACGCATTACCGATGCTAAAAATGAATAGTAACCTTTATAAACCTTAACATATATACATTTATTATGAGAAAATTTTTTCCGTTCATCTTGTTGTTGACGTTGGCTTTAGCGATGCCAACGGCACTCTATGCGACCGAGACAGTCTACCTTCTTGGTGAAGTCGGACTCGACGGCGACAACGAAGACCCGAACCGACAAGTCGGCTACCGTCCCGACACGGGTATCGCTATGCAAAGCAACGATGGCAACACCTTTACCGCCACCGTTCACTTCTGGAACAAAGCCGGCGGCGCTACGCACAACTTCGGCTTCTGCACGCGCACGACACTGGCTTCGTCGGCATCTGCCTGGGACGAAATCAATGCCTACCGCATCGGCGCAAAGTCGAGCAACACGGCTATCGGCTCCGGCGGCACGTTCGAAATCGGCGCACAAGGCGACTCCCGCGAGAACGCGTTCACGGCGCAAACCGGCACATACTATCTAAGCCTCGACCTCAGCGCTAAAACGCTTACTTGCAAGAAGATAGAAACAATCTGGATTCTCGGCGAAATGGGTCTCGACGGCGACAACGAGACAAGCGGTTTCGCAACAGGTTATGCCTACAACCGTGGCATTCGCATGACGTCGACCGACGGCGTCATCTACCGCGCTAACGTCCACTTCTGGAACGCCGGCGGCAGCGCTACGCACAACTTCGGTTTCCTCCAACGCGACAAATTAGGCTCTTCGTGGGACGAAATTGCAGCCTACCGCTTCGCCGCAGCTTCCGGCGAAACGCTCGTCGAGCCCGGCAAAACATACTCCGTAGGCGCTCTTCAGGCTTCGAAGGAATTCCACTTCAAAGCGCCAACAGGAACATATAACATCACGCTCAACATCGACAATCGCACCCTTTCGCTCGAAAGCGCCGACCGCGACCTCGCTAATGTGCCTACACTCTGGCTTCTCGGTGAAGTCGGGCTCGACGGCGATGCCGAAAACGCTGACTACCAGATAACTTACCGCCCCGACAAGGGTATCAAATTATCTACCGTCGACGGCAAAATCTACGAAGCAACCGTTCACTTCTGGAAGTCCGACGGCTCGGCGACAAGCAACTTCGGGCTCTGCAAATCGTACGGTTTGGCTAACAATACCGGCGATTGGGAAAGCATCAATCCCTATCGAATCGGTGCTACCGCAGCAAACACGAAAATCACGTCGGGCACAACCTATCAGCTCGGCGCCGTTCAAGCCAGCAAAGAAAACTTCTTCGTGGTCGACAAGGGCACATACCACATCGTGGTCGACCTCGAAGCCAACACAATCCGCCTCACCCGCATCGAGCCGCTCTGGATTCTCGGCGAATTGGGCATCGACGGGCTAAGCCAAAACCCTGATTATCAAGTAGGCTACCGTCCCGACACAGGCGTGCGCATGACCTCGACCGACGGCGTCAACTACTATGCCGACGTCTATTTCTGGGACAAAGCCGGCGCTAACGCAACTCACAACTTCGGTCTCTGCACAAAGCGCGCACTCGCTTCGAGCGCCGCCGCTTGGGACGAAATTGCCGCTTACCGCATCGGTGCGCAGTCGGGCAATGTCAAAGTTTCTTCCGGCACAACTTACCCACTCGGCGCTACCCAAACCAGCAAAGAAAACTTCTTCCAAATAGCCACAGGCGCTTATCGTGTTGAAGTCAACATGGCAAATCGCACAATCCGTTGCTCGGGCGCTCCCCGCCTCTGGATTCTCGGCGAAATGGGTCTCGACGGCGACAACGAAGACCCCGCTCAGCAAATCGGCTTCCGTCCCGACAAAGGTATCGCTATGACCTCCACCGACGGCAAAACCTACACGGCTCGCGTACACTTCTGGAACGTCGCCGGCAGCGCACTCCACAACTTCGGATTCTGCTACAACAGCGGCTTGGCAACATCGGCTTCCGACTGGAACGCCATCGCTTCCTCTCGAATAGGCTCATCGTCAGCCAATACGCGCATCACCGACGGCGCTTCCTACAACCTCGGCGCAAACGGCTCGAGCAAGGAAAACTTCTTCCAAATCCCGACCGGAACTTGGGACATCACCGTCGACATGGTCAGCCGAACAATCACCTGCTCGCGCGCCGCTACCGTCAGCAACGAAGCGTGGGACACCTATAGCGACACATGGGTTGCCGTCGACGAACTCAACCGCACCGTCGCGTCGTCGGATACCGGCGTCGACGCGCCCCACACCGATCGCACCGTCGGCATGTTCTACTACCTCAGCAACGGTCCTCACGGAACGGAAGGCGACCCAATCTACGACATCACAAAAATCCTCGAAGCAAACCCGTCGAACCCGCAATTCGGCGCCGAAGGCAAACCGCACTGGTGGGCACGTCCTTGGCTCGGATACTACGAAAACAACGACCAATTCGTCATCGACAAACACCTCCAAATGCTCGTTGATGCCGGTATCGACCTCCTCTTCTTCGACGTCACAAACGCCGTGACCTACGACGATGCTGTCCGTATGCTTATGCGCATCATCGACGCTCGTACCGCTGCCGGACTCCGTTCGCCAAAACTCTGCTACACAATCAACGCCGGAGCAACCGACGTCGTTCGTCACCTCTACAACAACTTCTACGCTAATCCCGAAAACAAAAAATATTGGTACTACTACCAAGGCAAACCCCTTATGCTCGTCGACGCCGATGCCCTTTCCGGTCTCGACCTCAGCATCAAAAACCACTTCACGATGCGCCACACCTGGGCGTGGATGGCTGACGAAGCCAACAACTGGGGTTGGCTCGAATACTATCCACAGCGAATCGGCTGGGGATACGACGAAAACGGAAACCGCATCAACGAACAAATTTCCGTTTCGACGTCGCAACACGCTTACTCGAAAATCGGCAAGAGTTACCACAACGGCAGCCAACCGTCGTACAACCAATACGCCGTATGCGCCGACACGCCCAAAGGTCTCTACTTCGAGGAGCAATGGAGCCGCGCTCACGCCGTCAACCCGCCGCTGGTGATGGTTACGCAATTCAACGAATGTATGGCTGCGCGTTTCATTATAAGAAACTCGAATGAATTAAACTTTGCACGCCCGGGTGGCTCGAGCACATACGGCGAATCGTATTTCGTCGACCTCTACAGCGCCGAGTTCAACCGCGACATCGAGCCAAGCACGCACCCGCTCATCCGCGACAACTACTATATGCAACTCGTGTCGCACGTGCGTAAATACAAAGGTGCACGCACAATCCCGACGCCTTCAGCTGCCAAGTCGATTCAGTTCTGGCACGACCGTAGCGATTGGGACGACGTCTATCCCGAATTCCGCGACGACATCGGCGACGTCCTCCACCGCAGCACTCTCGGCTTCCAGAAAGTGGCGCCTATGAACAACGCTACCGGACGAAACGACATCAAACTCGCCAAAGTGGCTAAGGACAAAAACTACGTTTCGTTCTACGTCGAAACCGTCGACGCAATCTCCGACTTCGATACCTCCGACAACTGGATGACGTTGCTCATCAACAGCGACTGCAACTACTCTACCGGCTGGTCGGGCTACGACTACGCCGTGATGAAGCACAACGGCGACTACTGCCTTATGCGAAACGAAGGCAACCGCTACTGCTGGTCGAAGGTTTGCAGCTTGCGCTACACCCTCGAAGGCAATGCCCTCTACTTCGCCATCGAGAAATCGCTCGCCGGACTCAGCGGCGACGTCGATTTCGACTTCAAGTGGGCTGACAACATCCCGGCAAACCCCGACGTGCTCGACTTTATCGACAAAGGCGACGCTGCCCCCAACGGTCGATTCAACTACCGCTACAAAGGCTCGAAAGTGTCGTCGAGCAACGTTGAAATCGTCGGCGACGTCGAAATGCAAGAGCGCACCGACGCTTCGTCGATTGTCGTACGTCGAATCGATAACTCAACTGTCGAAGTTGCGACCGGCGAACCTACCGACGTCTTCGTCTACAGCCTCACCGGAGCCGTCATCGGTCGCTATCACTTCAACGGCTCGACAACCCTCCCGCTCAGCCGCCGCATGCAAATCATCAAAGTGATAACTCCCAAAACCACTAAAGCCATCAAGATGCTATAGTCTGATAATTTATCGCTAAAACAAGAGCCCCACCCGAATGTTTAACACAATAACGGGGGGGGCTCTTATCAATTGAAACAACGTAACATTATACCATCTATGAAAATTCGCAAACTACTACTTTCGGCACTTGCATTATCGATGTCATTCTTTGCCGAAGCAAACACTTGGCTGACGTTCGACTCGTCGACAAAGGCAGACCTGGACTACAGTTCCACCTCGGAATACGTTCAAATCGTAACCACCGGAACCGACCCGCACATTACGACGAATTCAATCGGCGCCGACATGCACCTGAAAGACGTGCGCCTCGAATTCTACTACCAAGCATCGGCTGACGTCGACCACTTGCAACTCTTTTTCCTCGAACCGGAAAGCGAAAGCCGCTCCGTGCAATTCCGGGACTTGCTGACAAAGTCGACCGACTGGAAGTTTGTGTCAATCAACCTCGCAACCTACCGCAGCAAGTTTGATTGGGGCAAACTGGGCAGCAAACTCCGCATGGACTTCGGCGGAAATAGCGGCATAACAATCAAAATAAAAGACATCGGCATCTACGGTCACACCGAAGTGAGCGAAGCAACCAAGCAAAGCCAAGCACGCGCCATCGAGAGTTACCTCGCTGCCGACTTCGCCGCGAAAGTGACAAACGTCGAAGTGACTCAAGACAAGGTTATTATCAGCGGAACCACCACCGAACCGAACTGCCGGCTTGCCGGTGTGACTGCCTACGGAAACACCTTCGAAATGTCCGACTACGAAGACCTCGGCGAACTCCCTGCCGGCTCGTTCGAAGTCACCGTCGACCGCTACTCGCAGATTACAGGCTTCGAATACGACCGACTCCTCAGCAAATGGGCTATCATCGACAGCAACGCCAAACTGCTTTCGCATGCGCACTACGCCGACGAAGTCTACGCAATTCGACACGCCGAACCCGGTCTGCTCAAAACAAAGAAAGGTCTCGGCATGCCGAGCGAAGAATATATGACGGAATTCGACGACTTGGGACTCAGTTGGGTGACTTTCAACATCGTGCTCAACACGCTCGTCGAATGCACCGGAACGGCTGCCAACGAGACATTCGAATACGGCGGAAAAACCTACTACCTCAACGCCTCAACCCTCGCGAGCCTCGACAAAACGCTCAAAAAATGTCAGGAAAAAGGTATTGTCGTCGCTGCCATCCTGCTCGTTCACCCCGGCGGCGGCGAGCAAGAATATGCAACGGCGCTCAGCCATCCCGAACTGACAAGCGACGGCTTATACTCGATGCCCGACGTCACTAACATCTACGGCACCGAGGTCTACGCAGCTACCATCGACTTCCTCGCAAACCGCTATTCGCAAAGCCAATACGGTCGCATCCACCACTGGATTATGCACAACGAAACCGACCAAAACCTCATTTGGACAAACATGGGCAAACAGCCGCAGACTCGCTACGTCGACACCTACGAAAAATCGTTGCGAATCGTGTCGAACATCGTGCGCCAATACGACCAAAACGCTTACGTCCTCGGCTCGTTCACGTCGAGTTGGAACACGGCTCACACCGACTCGGGCGACGCAAGTTTCGCCGCAAAGAACATGATTGACAACATGCTCGTCTACAGCAACGTCGAAGGCGACTACCGCTGGGGCATCGCCGCTCACGTCTACCCCCAAAGCTTCCAGAAACCGGTGTTCTGGAGAGACGACACCGAAGCAACCTACTCCGAAAACTCGGGTTTCTGCACCTTCAAAAACATTGAAGTGATTTCCGACTGGATGCTCCGCCGCGAACACTACTACAAAGGCAAAGAAAAACGTTTGCTCTTCTTCTCCGAAAACGGCGTTAATGCCCTGGACAACAGCAGCTACTACCTCAACGTACAGGCTGCCGGCGCCGCTTGGGCGTGGAAAAAGATTGTACGCAACGCCGGCGTCGATGCCGCTCTCTGGCACAACTGGCGCGACGACCCAACCGAAGGTGGTCTGAAACTCGGCTTGCGCTACAGCAACTACACACCCAAACCCGCTTGGTACGTTTGGCAAGCCGCCGGAACTGCCAACGAAGACAACGTGTTCAACCAATACCTGTCGATTATCGGAATTAGCAACTGGGAAGAAATCCACCACGGCGTCGCCTCTAACGGCAGCAGCAGTTATCTCCTCGAGTTCGACCAATCGTCGACCAACGACTGCACATGCTCGTTCGACGACTACTACCAATTCTACTCTATCAACACTACCGGCGGCGACTCGCACATGGAAACCCTACCAAAAAGTTTCGCCCTGTCGGACAACTCCAATACGCTCACTTTCGAGTATAAACTCGACAACGACATCAATATGGAGGTGTTCATCTCCACCGAAGGATTGTTCTACGGCGACAGAAGCATCTCGGTTCCCTTGAAAGCATCTGCCGACTGGAAACGCGTCTACATCAACATGGCGCCGCTCCGCAAACAATACGGATGGGGCGACGCCGGGACAACCCTGCGCATCGACTTCGGCTCAGCGTCGGGTAACAACATGAAAATCCGTCACCTTTGCATGAACAACGGACTCCGCCAGGGCTACGACCGACTCAGCGTAAAAGCCGACGGCGCTAACCAGTGCACCGTCTCCGGCGAGCCTACAACCGGTATAACAACCATCGTAACCGCTACCGGCGGCGACCCGTTCTGCTACACCAACGAACTCTCGGTGAACCTCGACGACGACGCCAACACAATTATGTTCGAATACCAATCGACGGCAAGCATCAACGACTTCCAAGCATACTTCGTCGAACCCGCTCGCGAGCAACGCAGCCTCTCTTTCGGCAGCCTTCCCGCTGCCAACCAATGGACGAAAGTGACCCTCAACATCGAGCAATTCCGCAAAACTCACGGCTGGGGATACGCCGGCGACTACCTCCGTCTCGACCCGGGCTCGCAGTCGGGCGTTACGTTCAAAATCCGTAACCTCTGCATCAACAAAGGCGAATTTACCTCGTCGGAAGACCTCACGCTCGACAACGTAGGCATGAACCATCTTTGCCTCAACCGCGACTCCGACCCCGAAACAAGCAGCACCTTCGGACAAGATTTGGCATACCTCAGTTGGACGACCTACAGCATCGGCAATGACCCGTTCGTGCGCACTAACCCCTTGACGAAAAACCTCAACAGCGACGCGACGAAACTCTATTTCGAATATACCGCAACGACCGACATCGAGCCGCTCGAGCTCTTCTTCCTCTTCCCCGAATCGCAAACCCGCAGCAAGCAGTTTGCCGGAGCAATGCCGCAAAGAAGCGAATGGACGCCTGTAATCATCGACTTCGCCGACATGCGCGACGCATACGGCTGGGGTAACGCCGGCGACCTCCTCCGCATCGACCTCGGCGACAAAGTCGGGCAAGAAGTTAAAATCCGCCGCTTGAAAGTCTACAACGGCGAAACGAGCAACGTCGAAGCCATCAAGCCCAACGGCGACGACACGTTCATCGTCACCGGCACAGTCGGCGGCTTGACAATCCGCAGCAACCAACGTCAATCGTTCGCCATCTACAACATCATGGGCGCAAAACTCCGCCAAATCGACGTCGAAGGCTCCACATTCGTGCCCCTCAACGCCGGAATCTACATCGTAAACCACAAGAAAGTGATAGTTCGATAACGCTTCGAACAATATCAACCAAATAGGGCGTATCAATCAGGTACGCCCTATTTCATTTTCACAGCAAAGTAGATACAAACGTAAACCACTGGTGCACAATTGGTTATACACACCCCTCCGGGTCGCGCCTCGGTGCGACCTACCAGGCGTGCGAAGCGTTTATCGTTAATCGGATATCGTTTATCGCAGACCTCTCATACCTCTTAACTCGTCCCTTTGAGGTCCTATAACCCATAACCTCTAACCACCGCCGCAGGCGGTTTATCGCTCATTTTGCAAACTGCTAAGTTGGAGACTTTGCATCCCATTTTGGGAAAAAGTGTAAATTTCCGCCCCTAAAAAAGTGGAAAAAGTGTAATTTTGTTGTGCTAAATTCAAGGAAAAAGTGTAATTTTGCAGGTGTAGAAAAACGGAAAAAGTGTAATTTTACTATGCTATACAGAAAAATAAGTGCTGAAATAGAGGCACATTTGCTTTCGGGCAATGACAAAATTATGGTCGTTGAAGGTGCCAGACAGATAGGCAAATCATACATAATACGCGAAGTCGGGAAACGACTTTTCAAGAACTTCGTAGAAATAAACTTCGTCAAAGACAACGAAACAGAAGGTCTGTTCCGTAACATACGAGGTCTCAAAGATTTCTATCTGTCTCTTAGCATGGTTGCCGGCGGAAAGTTGGGCGACAAGTCCGACACACTCATCTTTCTCGATGAGATTCAACACTATCCGCAATACCTGACGATGCTGAAATTTCTACGCGAAGAAGGCAAATTCACCTACATAGCCAGTGGCAGCTTGCTCGGTATTACCCTTCGAAATACGACTTCAATACCCATAGGCAGCATCATTCGCAAGCGGATGTATCAACTCGATTTTGAAGAATGGCTAATAGCAGAAGGTTGGGGCAAGGACGCTCTCAATTATGTGCGCGAATGCTACAAGCAACGTGTTTCTCTATCGGAAGCACAGCACGAAAACATTATGGGCGAGTTCAAGAAATATCTTTTAGTAGGTGGCATGCCGGATGCTGTCAACACTTACTTAGACACTCACAACATCTTCAGAGTACGTGAAATACAAGACTCTATTCGAAATCTTTACAAAGAAGACGCCGCAAAATACGAGAACGAGTCAAGTAAGCGACTCCTTGTGCGCCGCATCTACGATATGATTGTATCGCAGATGGAAAACAAGAAAAAACGCATTGCAGCTAAGGATATACGCAACAAAGAAGGCGACCGTTTCGAATGGTTTGCTGAAGAGTTTGAATACCTAATATCTTCGGGAATAGCTCTTGACGTACACGCAATCTCCAATCCGAAATATCCTTTGTCGGAATCGGTACACAAAAATCTTCTAAAACTGTACCTTAACGATGTTGGAATGCTTACAGCACGATTATACGAACACAATATCGTTCCTGTGATGAAAAGCAAACGAAGTATTAATCTCGGCTCGGTTTATGAGAGTGTCGTCGCTCAAGAATTAAAAGCGCACGGACACGACCTATACTATTACGATAATTCAAAAAAAGGCGAAGTCGACTTCCTTGTCAACAACGCATCAGGGATGACTGTTCTACCAATAGAGGTAAAATCCGGCAAAGACTTTACTTCTCACAAGTCTCTCGACCGATTCATTGCCAACGACGACTACAACATCCCATACGGCATCGTGCTTGACAATGAACGCAAAGTATACACAGAGAACAATGTTACTTACATGCCTATATATTATATTATGTGCATAGAGCGTACGGAAATCCCCGAAAGCAATGGAGTATTCTAACGAAGTCTACCCTCACATCTTGAGCCTCGGAGTAGGGTCGCGCCTCGGTGCAACCTACCAGGCGTGTGAAGCAAATTGGGTTACCGTCAAGATGCTAGCTCGAAGAGCTTGCGGCACTTGGTTAACCTCGCCTTGCCGCTTGCGGCTAGGTGGGGACGCAGCTGATAATCAACACAAAATGAGCTAAATTGCATAGATTTTGCACATTTTGCAAATTGCTAAGTTGGAGACTTTGCATCCCATTTTGGGAAAAAGTATAATTTTCCGCCCCTAAAAAAGTGGAAAAAGTGTAAATTTCCGCCCCTAAAAAAGTGGAAATAGTGTAATTTTATGCCCCTAAAAAAATTGGAAAAAGTGTAATTCTATGCCCCTAAAAAAAGTGGAAATAGTGTAATTCTATGCCCCTAAAAAAGTGGAAATAGTGTAATTTTAAACTATTACCACCCTCAATTTTTAGCGGACAATAATCCATTATTTAACATTTATTTGTACCGAAATTTCTCAAAAATTTCGGTACAAAGATACTCATTTTTTTGAATGATGCAAAAAAAGAAAACAATATATAATACGAGCCGTGGGGATCAGGCAAGTCTATTGCTCTATATCTCCACGGCTCGTATTCAGTCTTTTACTTCACAAACTCCGACTTGGTGACGTCGAAGAGTCCGGTGTCGAGCAGGCGGATGTCGGGGATTACCGGCAGGGCGAGGAACGACAGCGTGATGAACGGGTCGATGTTCGGATTGACGTGCATCGCGTGCGCTTTCGTTTCCAGTCGCGAAATTCCGGCAATGGCATCTTCTACGCTCGCCTCCGACATCAAGCCGCAACAGGTCAGCGGAAACTCGTCGACAACTCGTCCGCCCGACGCTATCACATAGCCACCGGCAATCTCGCGCAGGCGATTGCAAGCCACTGCCATATCCGCGGCGTTGTCGCCGGCACAAATCACATTGTGCGAATCGTGCGCCACGGTCGTTGCAACCGCGCCGTTGACTATGCCGTAGCCCTTGAGCGGACACACGGCGATGTTGCCGTTCTTGCCGTGACGCTCTACCGTTGCCAACAGGTTATAGTTCTTCAACTCGAAATCAGCAATTTCCACACGTCGAGTAAGCAATTGTCCTTCAACGATTTCTATACCCGTATACTTCGGCGACTGCTCGAGCACAAAATTTCCTGACGAGAGCGAATCGAAGTGCACCGAATTGGCAAACTTGACGTCTTTCTTCACCGTTTCGCTGAAACATTCTTCCGGCGATTTGCCGTTTTTCAGCACGCAATAGATTTCCCTGCACGCGTCGTCGGTAACCACGATGTCGGCAACATAGCCTTCGCGGATATTGCCGCGGTTGGCGAGTCCGTAATAGTTGCAGGTGTTGAGCGACGCCATTCGCGCCACTTGCGGCCAACTGAAGCCCATCGCCAACGCCATGCGCACGATGTGCGATATGTGTCCTTCTTGGGCGATTGTCGAGAGATGCTTATCGTCGGTGCAGAACGCAAATCGCTTTACGTCGAGGTTGTTATCCTTGACGCAGCGCAACAAGTCGGCGGCATTGCGCGCGGCACTGCCCTCGCGAATATAGATGTTCATACCCTTGTTGTAGCGCTTGAGCAAGCCGTCGGCGTCGTAACATTCGTGGTCGTTCGATATGCCGTTAGCCACGTAGGCGTCGAGCAACGAGTCGTCCATTCCCGCGGTATGACCGTCGATAGGACGCCCCTTAAACAGCGCCAATTTCGCCATCATTTCCGGCTCATTATTTGCCACGTCGACAAACGACATCACCTCGCCGAGACCCACAATGCGCGGATCATCGACAAACGGCTTCATCTGCTCGGCGGTGAAGTGCCCGGCGCCGTTGGTCTCAAACGGCGTTGCCGGAACGCACGACGGTACGACCGTAAACACGCTAATCGGCGAATTGTCGGTAACGTCGAGAAACATCTTGAGTCCCTCAACGCCGGCTACGTTGACCACCTCGTGCGGGTCGGCGATTACCGACGTCGTGCCGTGTGGAAGCACTGCCATTCCGAACGTGCGCGGCAGAACCATCGACGACTCGATGTGGACGTGCGAGTCGATAAATCCCGCCGTGACAATTTTGCCCGCGCAGTCAATCACCGTATCGGCTTCCGACTCGTCGACTTCGCCGACTTTGGCGATAAGTCCATCCCGGATTAACACATCGGCGGCTGTTACCGTCATCGCTTCGCTGTCGACCACATTGCCTCCGCGCAGAAGAATACTGCTGATTTCCTTCTTCCCGCTGCACCCTACCAATACCGTTATCAAGAGGAATGCCCAAAAGTATGTTATAAACTTTTTCATTTATTTATAGGTTTATTCTTTATACAAATTTACTTGTCGAGTTCGAACTTAAACGTCTTGTAGTCGAACGCCGAACCGATGTCGGTTGCGCTGTCAAACGTAAAGGCGGCAACCGAACGGTAGAGCAGCGACGTATTTGCCGAATAATATTTCAGCACGATTTGCTCCTCGCCGCCGAACTTTCCGGCAATGTCGAGGCGGAATCCGATTCTGCCGTCGTTGAGCACTGCGCCCGAAGCCACAGCACGACATTCGTCGCCGGAGAATGCCGCAAGGAGGTCGTCGGTCGACGCATCGGGCATCAAAAGTTCGTCGACGACGATGTAGGCTTTCATCTTCAACGGACGCACCTCGCTGCAATCGAAATCCACGCCCAACGGCGACGTCGGCGACCCGACAACGGTTTCGCCGGCAAATGTCAACGCCGACCGCGCTTCGACTATCGCACCATGCGCGCTGTAGTATTTCAAGTCTACCGATTCGCCGTCGGTGACACCCTTTATGCGAATCTCAAACACATCGGCGGCTGCCTCGGTGCGCTCGGCTATGCCCACGCAACGGTCGCCGACAAAAGCGCCAAGCAGGTCGCCGTCGGTCTGATAGTTGCCGAGCGGTGCGCCGACTCGCAAGTAAGCAACCAAACTGCCCTGCGGCTCGAAACTCAGCGTCACGGGATTGTCCGCGCTTCCAATCACGGCATCGTAGTCGTCCACGCTGATTTCGCTTTTGCTGACATAGATTTCGTGCATTTGTGCACTGTAGTACTTGAATCGCAGTCGTTCCGACTTGTCGGCAGCCATCACAAGCAAATGATAGACGCCGCCGTCGGTCGCTTTGACGATGCTGCGACAATCGTTGCCGACGAAAGCGGCAATCTCGTCGCCTGCCGACGGCGTAAACGGCAGCGCGCCGGCACTGAGCGTAACGTATGCCGAACCGACACACGGATAGCGTCCCGAACGCTCGAACGTCGGACGAACCGGCTGACTCGCCGTGCCGTAGATTTTGTCGACTTCGTAGCTAATCGCCTCCGACTCATACAGCCGCTTCTGACTGCTGCTATAGTAGAACAGCGTCACGCTGCGCTGCTCGTCGGCGGCAGCCTTGATTTGCAGGTAAAACAGTTTCACCCCGTTGTGATTCTTTGCTTCGGCGATTCCGCGACATTCGCCGCCGATAAACGCCGCAACCTTATCGCCATCCGAAGCATATTCTTCGAGCAGCGGAGTCAGGCGAATCACCGACGTCATACTCGTCGGATAAAGATTCATATTCGGTGCCTCCCAGACAGGCTCTTCGTCGGTGCCCGACAAGTCGACCCGCCAACCCGGCGCCGACTCGCTCGAGCCGGCATCGGCTTTCCAATCGGGACGACTCGCCGTCGTTATATGCTCTACGTTCCAATCCGGACGCGGTTGCGGTGTCGGATTGTCATTTCCATCGTCGCTGCATTGCACCGACATCAGACCTGCGAACGTGATTAATATCAATTTGAAATATTTCATAGCCTTACAATTTCTAAATTATTACTTCTTAATAACCTTAACCGACTGCGAATGTCCGTCGGCAACGAGCGTAACCACATAGACGCCGTCGGGGGTTTCGCCGGGCACGTTCCAGGTGATGTCGACCACGCCGCCTTCGGCGCAATCGAGCCACGACGCCACGCGCACGCCGTACATATTCGTGACATACACGTTTGCCACAGCACCGGCAGCGACTATCGACGAGATGTTGAGCGTGGTGGTGAACGGCGTTGGATAGAGGTTCAAGTCGCCCATATCGCCCATGCCGACAATCAAAGGATTGGTCAGCGTACCGCGGTTGGCGTTCGGCGTATAGGTTATCGCCGACCGTGCAACGGCGCACGTCTTGCCTTGGCGTTTCAACGTCAAGTTGACTTCTTCGCCGCCTTCGCCCGACAACGTGATGAGGAACAGTTTGCCGGCGCCCGGCAACTCGCTGACAACGGTTTCGCCGCGACATTCGCCGCCGACGTAAGCCGCCAAGCAGTCGCCCGGCTCTATCTCTATGCCTTCAAGGCTGACCACGGCGGTCGCATTGCCGGAATAGCGTCGCGCGTATGAGGGCATGCGCTCCTGCGAACTCAGAGCGGAGTTGCTCGAATATTCGTCGGTCGGGTAATTCAGCATAGTCGCATCGACACTGTTACGCAGCAACATATATCCCTTGCCGGGCATCATATATTCCAACGTGCCGACCCAACCGAGCGTGCTCGAATACATTGCCATCTGCGTTTGCGACTTAATGATGTCGCCGTCGCAAGCGTCATAGCCGGCAAGCGCTTCGCGGACGGGCAATGCCACGTCGGGAAGGTAGGCAATGTAGGTCCAAAGCGGCTCCGTGCCCGTGCCGTTGCCGTGAATCTTCAACGGCGTGGCTTCAATGTCGATCGGCGAGCCCGAGATTTCCACATCTCCGGCGTTTTCACATTTCACCAGATACATCCCGACGGGATTCATATCATACAGCGTGCCGTCCCAGCCGCCATCGTACGACAGGAAGCCGCCGTCTTCGCTCTTTATTTGGTCGTTTTCCGTCCAATCGCCGGCGCGGAACACGTCGGCAACGCTGCGTCCTTCGGTATCGACGTTGGTCGAAACCCAGTTCCATCCCGATTCGAGCGGTATGGTCTGTACGCGCAATTGACTCGCAGTAAACAGAACCGGATTGTCGGGACTGCCTATCGCGGCATTGTTCTTAAATGCAATGCCTACGCTCGGCTCTGCCCGATAAGTCGTGCCCGTACTTGCATCCCGGAGGCGGAACTCAAGTTCGCCGGTTTCGACGTCGTTGCCGTAGACGGTCAGCAGAGCATAATACGTGTCGTTGGCGTCGAAATGCTTGTTGTTGCAAACGCCGACGCACTCGTCTTTATAGAATGCGGCAAGCATATCGTCTTCGTCGTTGGAGTATGCTCCGTCGACTACGATTTTGCCGAATATCGACATATTATATTGGTAAGCGTGCGGGTCGACGCTCCAATCGGGCTTTTCGCCCTCAACTTTGATGTTCAAGCCGAGCGCCTCAGCCACGTTGTTGTCGTTGCGCATATACACAACCTCGTCGTAAGTACCTACGTTGAGCCCTGCGCCGACGGTAAATCGGACGTCGATTTCCGATGCCGGGTCGATGGCGCCGCTCGACGGCGATACGCTCAACCATGACGGCGCATTTTCCATCGTGAAATACTGCACCGACCCGCCGTTGTTGACGGCTTTGACCGTAAACGTAAGTTCTTCGCCGTACGGCTTGACGAAGTCGAGACTCGTTTCGCCCCACTTGAGTTGGTTGCGGTCGATGTAAGCCGACCACGTTATCGGGCTGATGATTTCGTTGCCATTAAGGTCGCGTACGCCCTCGACGGTAAACGTCACTATCTGCTTTTCGATGCGGTCGTACGGCTCGTTGAGATTGATTATCAACGCATCGTCGTTAACCACGAAGTCGTAGAGCAAGTCGGTCACCGGCTCTTTCGCCTTTATCGGCGCCGACATCGAGGTTTCGACACTCGGGTCTGTCACGATTGCCGTTGCCGGCTCGTCGAGCCCCGCCACCTGACAATCGGCGGAGAACACCAGTTGCGGCGTGCCCTGCCAATCCTTATAAGTTTCAAACGGATAGTAGGCAATCAAGCCCTTTTCGCTTCCGTCGAGTTTGCTCGACATACCGTTTGCCGTCAACGTCTCGCCGCGGTAGAGTTTCCACAGGCGGAATTCGTCGATTTCGCCGCTGAAGAAGTCCGTATAAGATGTTTCTCCGGTATCGGCAAGATGCGGCTTGGCGCCGAGTGTAATGTAGTCCGACTCCAGTCCGCCGAGATTCAGAGCGTCGAAGTAGGCGTTGAGTGCGCCGTCGACGTAGATTTGTGCGCGCGAGCTGTTGCGATTGACCGCAACGGCGACGTGATGCCAATCGTTGTCGAGATAGTTGCCCGTACATACTGCCGCATAGCCGTTGTTGCGGAATGTCAAGATGCCGTTTTCGAAGCCCAATGAGAATAGATTCTTCGAGCCGTAGGTGTCGGTGCCGTCGCCCGCTCCGCTGGCTGCCAAGGTGGCATTCGTCTGACCTTCTGCGGCTTTAAACCAGAATTCCAACGTATAGTCCATCGTCGCATCGACCACGGCGGCTCCCGTCGGCACTTTGACGTAGCGGCTGCTGCCGTCGAGGCTTATGGCGCGACCTTCGGGAACGGTCCATTCGCCGCCGACAATCTGCATATTTACGCCGCGCGCCTTGTCGACCACGACGTCGCCGCGACCTTCGTTCATCGGATAGTATGCCAGCAGATTGCTTTCAGCGCCCGAAAGTAGCGTCAGGCTGTTGGTCTGCAGTTGCTGCAGCGGTACTATCTTATCCCAGATGCGCGCATTATGCATTTTCCCGGCAAAACGATAGCCTTCGCCAACGCTTTCGCCGAAAGCATACTTGCCCTCTCCGCTATAGACGCCGACCTGCGCATCGTTGATTATTTGCTTATAGTTATAGTATGCCGAAACGCGTCCTTCGTGGTTGTAGGCAACGGCGATGTGCGCCCACTCGCCTTCGGCATAGGCTACCGGGTCGAGGGTCGTCACGCTGTTTTGTCCGACCCTGACGGCTAAGCGATGGTCGCCGGTCATCAAGATTTCGAACAAATCGTTGGCTGTACCGTGGCTGAACAGCACGCCTTCGCGCTCACCGTCGGCAAGCGCCCACAACTCTATTGTCAAGTCTTTGTTGCGCCAATTACGCACGAGCGATTCGCGGATGGCATCGTTTTCGCCGTCGAGCGTCACCGACACCGAATGGTCGGTAGTTGCGCCGTTGCGCACGCCGGTCACTTCGAAATTGTTGTCGGTAAGCAAGCCGTCGGCTATCGATTCGTTGAAGTTCAAGCGAATTTCGTCGTCGACGGTAAGTATGCCGTTGGCAGGCTGTGCACTGCCGAACAGCCGCGGGTTGTACATATCCTTCACGCCGCTGTGCACCTCCGAATAGTTGTAATATTCCTCATTGCTTATCATACTCGTTCCGACGGCGCGCAAATCGTATCGCTGGTCGGGAAGGTCGTCCATAAACCATTGATAGAATATCATGCCGTGGTCGTCGCTGCTTATCATCGCGGCGTTTTGCCCGTTTGCGACAGCCTCGTTGCAGGCATCTTCGTCGGCATAGTAGCTCATCAGCGTCACCCACTCGTCGTCGCTCGCCGATGCCGGCTTGTACTGCAGCATCACGCGATGGAAATTCTCATAATTGATGTCGAATTCGTTGAGCGTAACGTCCATATAGTGCTGCTCGACGTCGTTGCGCATCGCCGTAGGCAGTTTCGTGTTGTAGGTCCACGTGTCGGTCGGCTTTTTGATGTTGACAGCCGTTGCCGACGGCGTAAAGTGGACGCTCAGCGAAATGGCGTCGTAGATGTCGTCCTGCGAGTCGGCAAGGTTGCACTGACACTGCGACGACAGCCAGAACACCATGTTGTCGTAGTTCATCACCGTGCCTTTCCGCACCTCGAGAATCTTTGTCACGGTCTCGCCTGCCGGCACGAAGAACGTCAATCCGCTACCCAGTGGCGCACCGTCGATAGAGAATTGCGCGCCATTGGGATTCGTCGAATCGTCGATTGAGAAGTCGTAGTACAGGTCTTTTTGCGCCTCCGAATTGTTGCGCAAATAGAGCGTAAATTTGGCAGCCTCGCCCGAGGGCACGTTGTCGATAAAGTTGTTCTCTACCGACAGTTCCGGCACCTCGATGCGAATGGTCGACTCGTCGAGTACGGTACCGGGTTGATAGTATTTTGTCGTATCAGCCGGCTCGTACGGGCATTTCGTGGCGCCGCCTTTTTTCAAGAAAATCAAGGTCGGGAAAGTCTTATCCGACGTCGACAAGTCTTCGAGTTCGTCATATTTATAAAATTGCCCCTTCTTTGAGTAGCCGGGCTCGGTACAAACATCAACACTCAGGTAGTCGCTACCCGACTCCGACAGCACAAATCCTTGCGCCATCGTTCCGGTTTCGCCACCGCCCCACGTCCATCCGTGTGTCGTCTTATTTGTGTTTTTTACGCCTACTAACATACCTCGACCGGATACATTGAAGCCCAATTCAAGAGCCGTATTTGCTCCGATACTGAAATTGATATCATTTTCGTCTTCGCGTGTGAACGAATAGGATTGAGCATACGAATAGTCCGCCCCACCTTGATAGGAAATGTTTCGCTTGCTTTCCGCCTTCACTTTCTGCTCCTCGTTCTCTTTTATCTTATTTTGCCATTTCTGTATCGATTCATTGATGTTGTAGATAGTGTCTGCTTTACTAACAGTTTCGGCAGTGTAGACCTTATAACTCGGTCCGTCGTACATATCAACATCGGTCGACGAGCCGAATGCCGCATCGTTGTTGCTTTTCCCGAAATTCTTGTCGTCGGGCTTTAGTTTCGACACATAAATATTGCTTTTATTCGTGTTGGCAAGTTGCTGATAGTAGGCATCGCTCTCTGTATTTTGCAAAAGCAAAGAATTTCTTGTTTCAACAAGTTCCGGAATCAACGTCTTCTCGATATGCGATTGTGTGTATGCAAAGAATGTATCGTATTTCTGACCGAAACCGATGTCTTGCGATTTTACCAACATAAGCGTGTCGTTGCTGCACTTGATATCATTATAGACTTCATATTCTTCCGGTGCCAGATTGTATATCCGCTTCGAAATGATACGCACATTTTCGACTTTTCCTAACGAAACATTGGTAGAAAAACCGGCATAGACGTCGCCGTCAGCGCCAACATACAGCGGGTCGCTGCTTGTACTGATTCGCGACGTTACCGTTGCAGTTGTCGTTGTCTTTTCAAGATTGTCGTAGTGGAGCGTGCCGGAAATACCGCCATAATTAACGTCTTCAAAATCGAATCCTTCTACTGCACCTTCACCAACCGCTCCGACATAATAGATCTGCTTTGCGCCTGCTTTTATCATATAGCCGACATCCAAACTAAAATCGAGCGCCCAATCATACGTACTTTCGTGCGTCACAGTCACGCCTTTCTCCAAATACGAATAACTGTTGCTTCCCGGCGGGTCGCGAAGCACGAAAAGCACCTTGTCGGGACCTTTCGTTATCAAGTCGGTCCCCAACGAGCGACAGCCGAGCACGATGGCGTCAAACTTGCCGTCCCAATCGATTGTCACCTTACGCGCTTCGTCGTTTGCCTTTTCAACGTAGATATATTGTATGGCAACTTTGCGCAAGGCTGACGTCATATCCGGTTCGTTGACCGTGAACGACCAGTCTGCCTCGCCGTTGGAGTTGGTTACGATTGTCGTGTCGCATTCGACGGCGAGGTCCGTGCCCGTAAAGGTCAGCTCGCCTGCCGACGACGGAACTTGGTCGGCATCGACGCCCTCCTTATCGAGTCCGTTACAGTCCTTGTAGCGGAACAACTCGCACGCGCTTATTCGCAATGTCGCCGTTGTGTTCTGCTCAAATACCGGCATGCCGAACGTATATTTCTTCGCTGTCTTGTCGTAGGTGCATGCCGTAAACGACAGGCTCTTGTCGAGCGTTTTAACTTTGACGGAATCGCTTCCGAAGTAGTCGTGCAACTGCGAGTTGACTTTCTGACGAACGACTATCGACGGACTGTAGCGCTTGATGAACAGCGACTTTTTGTTATAACTTATCGAGTCGGTAACCGCCTTGTGCACGCCTTCCGTGCTCAGCGAATCGGTATAGGTTATTAATTCGGAGTTTTTCGACAGCGCGGCAACGAAACTCAATTCTTCGCCGCTTCCCGGCAGCGGATTCTCATCGTGTCCGGGGACTATTACGTCGACCTTGTATTTCTCGGGAATGATGTCGGCATAAAACTCGCCGGTCGCCGCATTCGGATAAATCGTTATCACGTTATTCTCAAAATCGACGTCGTTGGTCGGCTCGCCTTGGCTGTAGACCGATTTGTAGAGGTTGTAGGTTTCGCGATGCGGCTTTTCGACCATCGTATACGCGTCGTTTTGGTAGGTAAGCACCACTTTTACGCTATCGGCAAGGTTGTTGCGCGATTCGGGATGGCCTATCGGCAGCCCCTGTTGAACCGTACCTCCGGCAACGCGCCCGACGTAGCGAACGCGTGTACTGTCGGTCAACTCAAGTCCGCTCACCATATCTTGATAGTTGCGGTCGCTGCCATCGATATTCGTTATCTTGCCGCCGTTGGCGAACGTGTGTCCTTGCTTTTGCGCTCTCACCTCGTGCTGTCCGACAGGCACGCTGATTTCAAACATTCCGGCGGCGTCGGTCTTTAGCAAATTGCCCTTGCCGTCCATTGCCGGTGTGCCGTCGATTACAAACGAAACTCCCTCGACAGGCAAGTTACCGCCGGCGTAGGTCACCTTACCCGACACGGCAAACGACGACCGGTCGGTGAAGTTCACCGTATGGTTCTGCGAGTTGGTATTGAGCAGTCGCAACTCGTTTTCCGGGCGGAATTGATGAATGCCCAACGTGGGAATAATCTTATACGTCGTACCGTTGCCGACGTAGGGCAGTCCGCGAAGGAAGTACGAGCCGTTGTCGTCGGTATAGTATTTGTAACTAAGTTGGGTGGGTTCGGGCACCTCGTCGGTAATAACCGCCTTATTGCTTACACCGTGGTGCTTGTTATAGGTTGTTCCGCTGTATGAGATGTCGAAAAATTCGGCGTCGACCGAATAGTCGAACGTATAATAAGCCGCCAAGCCGGTTTCGTTGCCGACGAGGTAGCGACCGTAGTTTTTCGCAATTTGCTCGTCGTTGCGCGCTGTGTTCCAAAGTCGCACGTCGTCGACGATGCCTTTGAAGCCTTCGCCAATCGTTACGAGTTCGTCGTTGCCGGTCACGCTTGCCGTACGCGGCACGGCGCCTACACATTTATCATTGAAGAACAACTTCAGGCTGTCGCCCGCCACGGCTGCAACGTGGACGAAGTCGAAGCCGCCGGCGTTGTTGCTAATCGTTTCGGTCGACTTGAGCGTCTGGCTGCCGAAATCGAAATAAACCTTGTCGGCTTCGTAGCGCAACGCATACATTTCCGGCTTTGCCACTATCGTTCCGTCGCCATCGGGTTTTATCCACGCCTCGAGCGAAACGCTGTCGGTAGCGGTTTTCAGAAGCCCCGGAGTTGCTATTTTCAGATTCGCCGAGCCGTCGAAGCGATACGCCTTGCCGCCGATACCTGCGTCGTCGGCTGTTTCGGCACGCACCTCAACATCGGGCACTGCCTGTCCGTCGTCGAAGGTCACGCGTCCGTAGATTTCGCCCGTCGGCGTGCGGAAACCCAATACGCTTTTCTTATATTCGAGCATAACGGTCGTGTCGGCACATTCGGTCAACGCCGCTATCTTAAACTCGTAGATAACGCCTGCCTCTGCCTTATCGTAGTCGTAGGTATACAACTTATTGCCGGCACTCGACGCTACGGAGGCTATCTGACGAAATTCGGTATCGGTGCCGTACTTGCGCGCCTTGAGCGAAAACGAGTTGATGGGCAGTCCGTCGGTTTGCCACTGCAACTCTATCCGGTCGCTGTAGTAGCCTTTCGACGCTGAAAGCATCACCACGTTGCCGCGCAGCGAACTGTAGAAGTCGTCGTCGCCCTCGACGTTCACCGCCGGACTCTGAACGGCATACGCCCCCGCCCCCGGCTGCATTGCTATCGTGTAGGTATAGACGTCGCACGGCGTCGGAATTTGGTCGACATAGCGCCGCGTCTGCAAGCACGTGTCGGGAAGCACCGTTTGCGTCTGCACATTGTTCTGAGTGGTGTTTGTTCGCGTAAGTATCAGTTTCGACCCATTCGTCATCACGTTGCCGTCGTCGTAGGTCCACTCCATAAACACGTCGGCTGAGCCGGGTTTGTCGCTCATATATCCGGTTGCGCTCCCGACGTAGACGTGCTTCATCGCAACTTCGACCGAGCCTGAGGAATAGTCGTTCCAGCCCCATGCCGACTGTGGCGTCGTGCGCCGAATGCGGTAGTAGTAGGTTCCGTTGAGATTCTCTTCGGAGGCATCGTCGTAGATGGTAATCGTTTTTCCGTTAAAATAGTCAATCGAGCCGATATCTTTCACTTCGGTAAAGTTCGACGTGGCGCTGCGCTGCACCTCGAAGCGGTCGCCCGACACATAAGTGCCGCTCGGCGTGGAGATTGTCCATTTGATGGCTATCCGACCGCCGTCGACTTGCTCGATTGTCAGATTCTCCGGATATTGCAAAGCCGGTATCGTCACTGAGCTTTCGGTCGGCAAATATTGATAGGCTGAGAGTTTCTTTTCGTAGTAGAGCGTCACCTTTTGCTCGTTATTGCTGCGGCTGACGTATTTCGTAACTCTGTCGACCGCATCCGTGACTGTCGTATACTCGCTGTCGACAGGCGACAGTTTGTAGCGGTCGTTAATCGTTGCGGTGAACGTCACGTCGTACTTTCCCGGCTGAGTCCGCGAATATGCATAATTCAAATCGGGCGCCGTCGGATAGTTGAACGTAAACGACTTGTCAGCCTCCACGTCGCGGTCGGCGTTGCCGTTGTTTTCGTCGATGCCTAAGTGGACAAGAACCTTCGACGAGCCGCTGCCGAGTTTTTTCAAATAGTCTGCCGACAAGTAGATGCGATAGAAAGCGTACGACGTGCCCAAAATCGCCGAATGCGTGGTCTCTTGATACGACGTGGTCAGCACCGTGCCGTTCGATTCGTCGGAAGGCGTGCCGTTATTCTCATCGTCCTGCTGGAATACGCTTACTCGCGCTATCTTCCCGCTCGACGTTATTTGCGACTTAACCCAATACGAATCGCCCTCCTTCTGCGGCGAACCCGCCGACTCCATCGAATAGAATTCAACTACCGTTTCGCCGTCGACCGTTATCGCCGAATAGCGCCCGTTGTCGGTCTTCTTCGGCAAGCCTTCGTCGAGCCCGTTGTCGTCGTAGATTGGCACTTTTACCGAGATGTAGCCGAGCAGCGCCAAGTGGTCGCGCAGTTCTATCATGCTCGATTGAATGTCGCCGGAGGCATACATTTTTGCCGGACTTAGTAGCATCGATATTGCCGCAAAGAGCAACATAACTCGCCACGAACAACGCGCTTTCGCTGCTTCCGTTGTCCCGCCGGCGTAAGTCGTTTTAGTTTTCATAATAGTTTGTATTTGAGTCTTTTGGCAAAAATACCAATTTGCTCTTTTTTTACAATTTATGCTTAGTTAAAGTTTGTTAACAACTTTAACTTATACGAGTTTGCAAAACAAAGATTTTGGCAATAAATTTGCAGAAAAACTGACAGAGATGAAAATCGCAATATTCGGAAGCCGCCACCAACGCCAACACCTTGCCCACATCGCACAACTTGCAGCCGCGCTTCGCAGCCGCAACGTCGAGGTCCGGCTCGACCGTCGTTTCTACGACTACATCCACCCGCTAATCCCGGAATTCGGCGTCGCCGGAATTATTGAAGACAACGATTTCGATGCCGACTACGCTATCAGCATCGGCGGCGACGGCACGTTTCTGCGCACGGCGGCTCGCGTCGGCGCCAAACAAATACCCATCGCGGGCATCAACACAGGACATCTGGGATACCTCGCCGATGTGCCTATCTGTCAGCCTGAATCGTTTGTCGACGACCTGCTGACGAACAACGTAACTATCGACGTGCGCCAACTCATCGACGTCGCCGCCGAAGGATTCGACTATCATCTTGCCGCCCTTAACGAATTGGCTATTCAGAAAAACGCGTCGGCTTCGATGCTACACATCCACGTGGCGGTCGACGGACGCGAACTGACGACCTACCTCGGCGACGGACTAATCGTGTCGACGCCGACAGGCAGCACTGCCTACAACCTCTCGGTGGGCGGTCCGATTATGCATCCGGCATGCCGGAGCATCGTCATTTCGCCTATCGCAGCCCATTCGCTCACGATGCGACCGCTCGTCCTGCCCGACGACGTCACGCTGGAAATCACCACTACGTCGAAGCGCTCCGACTCGTTCCGCGCAAGCGTCGACGGAAATTCCGACGAACTGCCTATGGGCACGACGCTGCGACTGTCGAAAGCCGACTATGGCGTACACATCGTGCAGCACTGCAGTCACGACTTCGCCGAGACGCTTCGCAAAAAACTCATGTGGGGCGCCGACACTCGCTAAATACCCAATAAAAAAAGCCGCTATTGTTGCGGCTCTTCGGGCGCGGTCACGCCGTAGTCTTTGATGGCTCCCGTTTCGGGATAGAATTCAACATAGGCGGGCGCTTTCTTGTCGATAAACGCCTTCGGATTGAGTCCGAACTGTACGCCGAATTGAGACACTTGCACGCTCCGCTTGGCGTATTGTTTTCCCTTATAACTTATCGACACGGTTGCCTTGCCGGGAATGCAGTACATCACGGCATCTTTCGGCACGCGCTTTACTTCGCCTTTTTCGTCAACAGGAAGTTCGCCGCGCTGGTCAACGGTCAGCGTCAGATAAACCGGTTCGCCGCCAAGGTCGTTGCGGTCGACGATGCCATCGTAGTCCGACACACGGAAAATCACTTCCCGACTCACTGCGTCGGCAGGCAGGTAGTCGAATTGCGCAGCCACGGTTTCGGTAGTGGTCGTACCCACAAACATAGCGGTAAGGATGCGCTCCTGGCGGTTAAGTTCGTCGAGCATCAGCTTGAGCGAAGCCCCGTCGGGCGGCATCTTGTCGGCATTGCCCGACACGAGGTCGTTGCGCGTTTCGCGCAGTTCGAAAATCTTCGACGCGGCAGCCTCGGCACGCTTCATAGTCGACTCGCCGGCTACCATATCTTCCGAAAACACGTTGACGGCGTCAGCCTGATTGTCAGTGGCAGCCTTCGGCGCATCGGCGCTCTTCTCAGTCTCTTCGACGGCCACTTCTTTATTGATTGCCAAGGGCATACCTTCGCGGTCGACAATCACATACGGCGCAGCGCCGGCTTTGAACGTCATCAGAAACTCGTTCTCCTTGTCTGCCACGCCGAACGGTGTCACCATGATGCTTTCGATGTCCCAAGTTTGGCTGTCGGCGATTATCACGTTGTCGACGCCGAGATATTTCTTGGCATATTTATAAAACGGACCCGCCTTACGAACGGTTTTCACCGCCTTGACATCGACGGCGAGATGCGTCGTCGGGAGGGTATAGATTAAGCCATAGTCGTTGAGTTTGGTTGCCGTAAGTTTTTGCGTCTGTTGTGCCTGTCCGGCAGTTGCCACAAGGGCTGCAAGCGCTAATGTTATGACTGACTTGTTCATATCTTTTGGTAGTTTTTACGATTCGAGAATAAGTTTTATCGCCTTGCCGATATTGTCGACGATGTCGGAAGCAATGAGTCCTGCCTCGCCGTGCTTTTTGCGAGCCAAGTCGCCGGCAAGCCCGTGGACAAACACGCCAATAACGGCGGCGGTACACGATGCCAGGTCTTGTCCGAGCAGCGAAGTGATAATGCCTGTGAGCACGTCGCCGCTGCCGGCAGTCGCCATTCCGGCGTTGCCCGTACTGTTGATAAAAATCTTGCCATCGGGACGTATCACCTTCGTATAGTGCCCTTTAAGCACTATATTGATTTTCAACCGCGACGCTGCATCGAGAGCCTTTTTGAGGCGTTCTTCCTCGGTATAGCAGTCGCCGAAGAGGCGGTCGAACTCGTTGGCATTGGGCGTGATGACGGAATTTGCCGGAATGTTGCTCAGATACATCGGACGCTGCGCCAAGCAGTTGAGCGCGTCGGCATCGAGCACGACGGGTTCGCGGCGGCTGCGCAAAAAGTTGCCCAACGCTTCGACGGTGCGCTCGTCGGTGCCCAGTCCGGGACCGATGCCCACGGCGTGCGACTTCTTGTGAGGCGCAATTTGCGTAACAACGCAATCGTCGGCATCCGTGTCGACAATCGCCTCGGGAACTGCCGTTTGCAACGGCAGGTAAGCGCATCCGGGGGTACGAACGGTGACTACACCGGTTCCGCTACGCAGCGCTGCCCGCGCCGCCAAGATTGCCGCGCCTGCCATGCCGTGACTGCCCGCTGCAAGGTAGATGCGACCGAATTCGTTCTTGTCGGCAAAAGGATTGCGCAGACTCATCGCATCTCTGACGCCCACCGAATCGATGAAGAACGTGTTCGACGGCGTTTCGTGGATGGCGCGCCGATTCAGACCGATGTCGAGCACCTTCCATTCGCCCAATACCGAATTGTTTTCCTTGAAGAAGAACGAAAGTCGCGGAAATTGGAATGTCAACGTCAAGTCGGCGTGCACCACGTTGCGCAGCAGATTTTCGTAGTTATACTCGCCGAAAAGTCCCGACGGAATGTCGATTGATACAACGAAGGCATTCGACTCGTTGATGTTCTGCACCAGCGACGTATATCCGCCGACGATGCGCTCCCGCAAGCCGCTCCCGAAGATGCCGTCGATAATCACGTCGCGCTCGGTGATTTCAGGAAAAGAGAACGTCTTGACGACCTCGGTGAAGTCCTCGTATTCGTATTCAAGCAACTTGTCGCGATTGGTCTTGCAATCGTCAGAAAGATGCTCTTTTGTGTTGAAAAGGTATATCTCGGGATGATAGCCTTGGTCGATGAGCATGCGCGACACGGCAAGGGCATCGCCGCCGTTGTTGCCCGGTCCGGCGAACACCACAATGCGCTGCGTCGGCAGCCAGCGTTCCATGATTTCTTTGGTGACGAGCGACGCCGCACGCTCCATGAGTTCCCACGACGTGATGCCGTCGCGCTCAACCGTTTTGCGGTCGATTTCGCGTATGTCGGATGATGTAAATATCTTCATTGTCAGTTATTTAGTTGTTGCCTACTTCGGTTGCATCGTTATCAACGGAATGAGCATTTCTTCCATTGAAATGCCGCCGTGCTGGAACGTGCCCTTGTAGTATTGTACGTAATGGTTGTAATTGTTGGGATAAGCAAAAAAGTCGTTGTTGGTGGCAAAAATATAGTGCGTCGAGATGTTCGGCGAAGGCAGTCCCAACCGCGCCGGCGACTTCACGGCATAAACTTGTTTCTCGTTGTAAGTCAAGTTCTTACCGAGTTTGTAACGCAGATTGGTATTCGTATTTTTGTCGCCGACAACTTTTATCGGATTGTCGCTGCGAATCGTTCCGTGGTCGGTCGTCAGCACGACGCGATAGCCCGACTCGGCAATCCGGCGCAACAACTCCGACGCCGACGAGTGCCGAAACCACGACTCGGTCAGCGACCGGTAGGCGGCATCGGTCGATGCCAACTCGCGTATCATCTTCGACTCCGTACGCGCATGCGACAGCATATCGATGAAATTAAACACGATGACGTTCAAGTCGTAGCGCTCGAAATTGCGGAAATTCTGCAAAAGTTTGTCGCCGAATTGTCCTTCGTACACCTTATTATATGAGAACGTATACTTCTTGCGAAAACGGTCGAGTTGCGTCTGTATCAGCGGCGACTCGTTGACGTTCTTGCCCTCCTCCGAGTCTTCGTCGACCCACAAATCGGGAAACATTTTCTCGATTTGCACCGGCATCAACCCCGAAAAGATGGCATTCCGCGCATATTGCGTCGCCGTAGGAAGTATGCTGCAATAGAGGTCTTCCTCGATGTTGAAATATTCGGCAAGCAGCGGCTTGATGATGCGCCATTGGTCGAGGCGGAAATTGTCGATGAGCACGAAAAACACCTTCTCGCCGGCGTCGAGCAGCGGGAAAACCTTGCGCCGAAACACGTCGTTCGACATCAGCGGACGGCTGTCGGAGTCTATCCAACTCTCGTAGTTACGCTTGATGTATTTGCAAAACTGCGCATTGGCGTCCGACTTCTGCGACAGCAACAATTCGTCCATATTCGTGTCGGTCTGCGCCAACTCCATCTCCCAAAACACCAACTTGCGGTAGAGATTATACCAGTCGGTGATGTCGCTCGAATCGTTGATTTGCTCGGTGATGCGGCGAAACTCTTGCTGATAGTCGCTCGTGGCTTTCTGCGATACCAACGTGCTCGAATGCAAGTTCTTTTTCAACGACATCAAGATTTGATTCGGATTGACAGGCTTTATCAGATAGTCGGCAATTTTATTGCCAATTGCCTGATTCATAATGTTTTCCTCCTCGCTCTTGGTAATCATTATCACCGGCACGTCGGGACGTATCTGCTTGATTTGCGACAGCGTCTCCAGCCCGCTCAGACCCGGCATATTCTCGTCGAGAATCACCAAGTCGTAGTGATTCTGCGACACGCTGTCGAGCGCATCGGCGCCGTTGTTGACTGTCGTCACATCGTAGCCTTTCGCCTTCAAAAACATTATGTGCGGTTTGAGCAAGTCGATTTCGTCGTCAGCCCATAATATTATGCCGTTTCTTTCCATATTTGCCTTCTTCACCTTTAAAAAGCAAAATTAATCAAATCTCACAGCAAAAGCAAGATATTCATCTGTTAAAGTTTATTAGCAGAGCCGCGGTGGTGTAAAAAGTTTAACAACAATATCCTTGCTTAATCTGTTATCATTTTGTAACTTTGTATTCTAAAAGAAACAGATATGGCAATGACAATCAAAACATCCCCGGAACTTTGGGGTGAAGATGCTCGAATCTTCACAGAGGAAGCAGAGCGTAATGGCAAATTGCCAACGCCTAAACTTTCTGACACCCAACGCAAGGTACTCTCAACCATGTTAGAGAGCGCCAAGAATATCGTATTCCCACCTCAGAAAGACTAACAATGTCAACATTTAATTTTGTAGACAACACCTTTATGGTGCCATATACTAAAGAGGTCGCTGACTACTGTGACTCTTTTTCTTGTGGAGATGATGATTTGGACGAGTTTTTCAGCAGAGATGTATTTTTATATGAAGAAGAATTACTCGGCAAAACCTACTGTTGGATAAACAAGAATAATCAGCGTGAAATCGTAGCAATTGCAACATTGTCATATGATGGAATAAAAACATACACACTTGACAACCCTTCACGAAACGCTCTACAACGAAAGATTCCACAACAGAAACGACACCGAAGTTATCCTGCTATCTTGATTGGACGCCTGGGTGTTAACCAATCATTTCAAGGACAAGGATTAAATGTTGGTTCTCAACTTATGGAAGTCCTAAAATATTGGTTCATAGATGAGAATAATAAGGCTGCTTGTCGCTACATGCTCGTTGACGCATACAACATTGAATCTACAATACACTATTACCTAAAAAACGGATTTAAGCCGCTTTACAAATCTGAGCAAAGTGAGAAAGATGCGTTTGGTATACAAGACGACGAGATGTTAAAAAGTCGTGTTATGTTCTTCGACTTAAAGATGATAACCACCTAAACAAACTCACCTCTATACACACCCCCGTCCCAACTATGGCGCGCCTTGGTGCGACCTATCAGGCGTGCGCAAAATAAAGGTAATAGGCAAGAGGTAAGAGTAGGCGAGCCTATCCGTGACATCAGTGCGCTCCTGCCCATTAGCCCCATCAGCCACCTCTTACCTCTTACCTCTTACCTCTTACCTCTTACCTCTTACCTCTTACCTC
>JBJEDO010000005.1:0-8438 GCA_051872155.1 Candidatus Limisoma sp. | reverse complement strand
CTTTAGCGCATTCAGCGCGGTTATCAATCTGATTATCAAGACAGTAAAATACCATACTGTATTGATATACAGGCATATACACAAACAAACCGGAGCGAACGAGCAACCACATCGTGCCGAAGGTAGGATGTGGATTGTGCGCGTCGGAGACGCGCCGGTTGTGGTAAACCCCACGCTTAGCCTCGGAGAGTGCTAAGCGTGGGGAACTACTATCCCCCCAACCTCGAGCCTCGGAGAGGGTCGGTCGTGGTAGTGTATGTGTGCTGCCCGATATCTCGCCGCAGGCGTCAACTATCACAACCGAGCATCTCCGAAGCTCGCATCTAACTTACTGACATTCCCCACGTTAAGCCTCTCCGAGGCTGAACGCGGGGTTTACCATAACCAGACCGTCTCCGACGGTCATTAACCTCATCGTATCTTCGACACGATGAGGTTGCACAGACACTACAATTATCTCATTATCAATACATTAACCGCGCGTCAGCGCCGAATAACCGCTGCGCAAGCAGCCTCCTAACACTTTCCTCACAAATTATCAACATATTAATTGTTTGTTTATCAAAAATTTAATACTTTTGTCAACAAGATGTTGAAAACCTTATAAACAATCAGATATGAAAAAAGTTTTATTATCGTTCGTCTTTGCCGCGATGGCATCGATAGCTGCGGCTGTCAATCCGTCGGGCACGTTGCCGATTATCTACATCAATACCACCGGCAATCAGGAAATCACCTCTACCGAAGAATATATCTCGGCGACGTTCTACATCGACGCGCTCAACACCGGATACAAAAGTCTGGGCACGCAAGCCGCTCCCATCGACCTGAACATCCGCGGCCGAGGCAACTATACCTGGACGAGTTTCGACAAAAAACCATATCGGTTGAAACTCCCCGTAGGGCAGAAAATGCTCGGCATGACCAAGTCGAAACACTGGGTGCTGCTCGCCAATGCCGACGACGATTTAGGCTACATGCGTATGCCCTTGGGCTTTGCGCTGAGCCAATATTTCGAACTGAACTACACTCCCGACTATGTGCCCGCCGAACTCGTGCTCAACGGCGACTATAAAGGCATCTACTTCCTCTGCGAAAACGTCAGAGTGGACAAAGACCGCGTGTGCATCAACGAACAACTCGACGGCGAAACCGACCCGACAGCAATTACCGGCGGCTGGCTGCTCGAAATAAACAATTACGAAGAGTCGTCGCAGGTTGTGATGACCGAAGGCAACGGCGAGACCATGCGCGTCACCTATCATACGCCGGAAGTGCTCTCCAACGAGCAAGAAACGTATCTCACGCAACTGCTTTCGAACGCCAACGACGCCATCTACGCCAACGACAAACAGAGTACCGAGTGGGAAAACTACATCGACATGGACACCCTCGCGCGGTTCTACATCGTGCAAGAGATTATGGACGATGCCGAGTCGTTCCACGGCAGTTGCTACATGCACAAAAGCCTCGGCGCGGACACAAAACTCGTATTCGGACCGGTCTGGGACTTCGGCAACTCATTCCAACGCAGCCACGACCTGTTCATCTACCAATGGCCGCCCTTCGGACAAACCTGGATTGGCGAAATTGCCAAATTTCCACGTTTTCAACAGAAAGTTAAAGACCTGTGGGCTAACTATATAGGAAATCTTAACAACTATATTAACATGTTTGTTGACAACTGGGGAACAACACTCGGCGGAGCAGTGGCAGCCGATGCCGAACGCTGGCCGAACTACGGTAATGCCGACCTGAGCAGCGACCAAGCGACAATGCTCACCAACCTGCGCGAGAAAATCGGCTGGCTCGACACGCAATGGAGTAACGGCGGCGTGGCAAACCTTTCGCAGTCAGCACTTTTGCTCAGCCGCTACGGCGACAACTCATTCTTTACCGACGCCGACATTGCGCAAGCCGCAGCCTATACGTTGTCGGGACAACAGGTCAACACGTTGCACACCGACCACACCGTCGACATCAACGCCGCAGCCGGAATTTACCTGTTGAAAGTTGTTGATAAGCGTGGTAATAACTATGTTAATAAGGTAATTATCAAATAATTAACAGTGTTGATAAATAAGCATCTTCGATGCGGTTAATATTCTTATTATAAACACGGTAAAATATCCACCGTAGGGTCGCGCCTTGGTGCGACCGAGCAGGCGAGCAGAGAGTATGTGAAATCTCATCGTGTCGAATATACGATGAGATTAATGACCGTCGGAGACGGTCCGGTTATGGTAAAGCCCACGTTCAGCCTCGGAGGGGCTTAACGTGGGGAATTTCAGCAAATTATGTGCGAGCTTCGGAGATGCTCGGTCGTGATAATGATTGTGAGAAGCGTCAATGTTGCGGTGTGCAAATCTGCTACCACGACCGACCCTCTCCGAGGCTCGAGGTTGGTGGGTGAGCCTCGTTCCCTACGCTAAGCATCTCCGATGCTGAGCGCAGGGTTTACCACAACCGGCGCGTCTCCGACGCACGCAATCCACAGCGTATCTTCGACACGCTGTGGTTGCTCGTTTGCTTCAATTTTCTCCGCACGCCTACCCGAATGCTCCGTCCCATCGAGCAATTACACGCAGCGCAGCTGCCTATTAACCTTTTAACCTCTTAAACTTCTAACCCAATATCCCTTCTCTCAAACGGAGATAGAATGTCCAGATGACGATTCCGGTGGTAATTGCGACGTTTAGCGAATGTTTTGTGCCGTGTTGGGGTAGTTCGAGGCATAGGTCGGCGGCATCGACAGCGGCTTGACAGACGCCTTTTACCTCGTTGCCCATAATAACGGCATATTTGCGCGACGAATCGATGGCATATTCCGTAATGTCTTGACTGCCATTAACTTGCTCGATAGCGCAAACAGTGTAACCCTCGCTTTTGAGACGTTCGACAAGCGTAACAATGTCGTCGACATGCTCCCAAGCGACCGAATCTTCCGCGCCGAGAGCAGTTTTATGTATGTCCGGGTCGGGTGGAGTAGCCGTTATGCCCGACAGGTAGATTTTCTCCACGCGAAAAGCATCCGACGTGCGAAATACCGAGCCTATATTATTGAGGCTGCGCACATCGTCGAGCACCACAACAAGCGGAATTTTAGCGAGTCGGCGATACTCTTCCGCCCCTACCCGCTGCAGTTCTATCATCGATTTCTTCTTCATAATCAATTAAATAAGTAAATTTTTACTATCACAACCGAGCATCTCCGAAGCTCGAGGTTTATTTGCATACTCTTTCCCCACGTTAAGCCTCTCCGAGGCAGAACGTGGGGTTACCCACAATTGCTGTACCTTCGGCACAGCCACCACTGCCGAATCTTCTACACGGCAGTGGTCCAGGTTACTTCTACACAATTGCTTCAATTTTCCCACAAAAATAATTGATAAATCAATAATTAACAAACACTGTGAATAACTTGTGGAAATGAGCTTAGTAACAAGTTGGAAAAAACAGCCCTAATTATTTGGAATCTCAATAAAAATAGTCTGATAAAACTAATTTTCCAAGCTCCAAGAAAGTTAGCCGAAAGTAATTATTCAACTTTCTACACAGTTTTCAACAAAAATAACTACCAACTGACGCAATAATTTATTAACTTTGCCAATTATTTACAAGATGTGGATAAAAGCGTTATTACGCTATTTTTCAAAGGAATCGTATGTTGATAAACAGTAAGTTGGAAGATAATAAGAGTAACATAAGTCAAAAAAGCAAGAATAAGGCAAAAAAGTTACTACAATTACTAACACGCTAACATCATCATCATTTTTCCTTTTATTAAAATAAAAAAAATATAAAAATATAATTTATGAATGTCGATAAAGGTTATGTAGAAGCACCTATCGAGCCGGGCATAGACTTGGTAGAAGAGATAAAACGCCTGAAGCGCGAGAAGAACGCCGTGATACTCGGACACTACTATCAGCGCGACGAGATACAAGCCATCAGCGACTTTGTAGGCGACAGTTTGGCATTGGCGCAAAAAGCAGCCAATACCGACGCCGACATCATCGTGAGCTGCGGTGTCAACTTCATGGGCGAAACGGCGAAAATCCTGTCGCCCGACAAGAAGGTGATTGTGCCCGACCTCAATGCCGGATGCTCGCTTGCCGACAGTTGCGACCCGGTGGAGTTCAAGAAGTTTATCGAAGCCAATCCGGGACACGTTGTCATCAGTTATGCCAACACATCAGCCGAAGTAAAGGCGCTCACCGACGTCATTGTCACCTCGTCGAATGCTACACGCATCGTCGAAAGTTTCCCAAAAGACCAACCCATCATCTTCGGACCCGACCGCAATTTGGGCAACTATATCAACAGCCTAACCGGACGCAATATGAAGCTTTGGAACGGCGCATGCATGGTCCACGAGAAGTTTAGCGTCGAAAAACTCGTCGGCTTGAAGCAGCAATATCCCCAAGCCGAAGTGCTTGCCCATCCCGAATGCAAGAAAAACCTGCTCATACTTGCCGACAAGATAGGCTCAACCAAAGCCCTACTCGACTACGCCATCGCCTCGCCGAAGAAGCAATTCATTGTGGTAACCGAGTCGGGCATACTCTACGAAATGCGTCGTGCTTGCCCCGACAAAGAGTTCATTCCGGCGTCTGCCGACGACAGCACATGCGCTTGCAACGAGTGTGCTTATATGCGACTCAACACGCTCGAAAAACTCTATTTATGCCTCAAATACGAGCAGCCCGAAATCAAAATAAGCCGCGAACTGTGCGAACGCGCCGTGCGCCCTATCAATCGAATGCTCGAACTTTCTAAATAAACCGAATTAAAAACGAAAAAACAAAATATAAATGGAATACAGACACAAAGAAATCGAACAACGTTGGAAACAGTATTGGAAAGACAACGACGTCTATAAGACCGACATCGACAACAGCCGACCCAAGTATTATGTGCTTGACATGTTCCCCTATCCGTCGGGAGCAGGACTCCACGTAGGTCACCCGCTCGGTTACATTGCTTCCGACATCTTTGCTCGCTACAAACGTCTGCAAGGCTTCAACGTGTTGCACCCGATGGGCTACGACTCTTACGGACTTCCGGCAGAGCAATACGCCATCCAAACAGGTCAACACCCCGAAGTAACAACCGTCAACAACATCAATCGCTACCGCGAACAACTCGAAAAAATAGGCTTCTGCTACGATTGGAGCCGCGAAATCAAGACTTGCGACCCGAAATACTATAAGTGGACACAGTGGGCATTCATCAAGATGTTCAACCACTACTACGACCGCAGCCTGGCAAAGGCAATGCCTATCTCGGCGCTTGAAGAGCATTTTGCAGCGCACGGAAGCGCCGGCATCGACGCTGCCGAAAGCGAACACCTCGACTTTACCGCCGAAGAGTGGGCAGGCTGGGACGAACGACGCCGTCGCGAAGTGTTGATGAACTATCGTATAGCATATATCGGTAATACGATGGTCAACTGGTGTCCGAAACTCGGCACGGTGCTTGCCAACGACGAAGTGAGTGAAGGCGTATCGATTCGCGGTGGCTATCCCGTAGAGCAAAAAGTGATGCGTCAATGGTGTTTGCGCGTGTCGGCTTACGCACAACGCCTTCTCGACGGTCTCGAAACTATCGATTGGACCGATTCGTTGAAAGAGACACAACGCAACTGGATTGGTCGCAGCGAAGGTGCTGAAATGAACTTCAAGGTAGTAGGCAAAGACCTCAATCTCGAAATCTTCACCACACGTGCCGACACAATCTTCGGTGTTACCTTTATGGTACTCGCTCCCGAAAGCGAATACGTCAGCCAACTCGTAACAGCCGAGCAGAAAGAAGCCGTCGACGCTTATCTGCAACAAATCAAGCATAAGACCGAGCGCGAGCGCTTGATAGAACGTCAAGTTAGCGGCGTGTTCTCAGGCTCGTATGCCATTAATCCTTTGACAGGCAAAGAAATACCGGTATGGATTAGCGACTACGTGCTTGCCGGCTACGGTACGGGCGCCATCATGGCAGTGCCTGCACACGACAGCCGCGACTACGCTTTCGCGCGTCATTTCGACCTGCCTATTATTCCGCTTATCGAGGGCTGCGACGTGTCGGAAGAAAGTTTCGACGCAAAAGAGGGTAAGATGATAAACTCCAAAGGCGCCGAACTCGACCTTAACGGTATGGAAGTGAAAGACGCCATCGCCGCCACAAAACGCTTCATCGAAGAAAAAGGCATCGGTAAAGTTAAGGTAAACTATCGCCTTCGCGACGCCATCTTCAGCCGTCAGCGCTATTGGGGCGAGCCGTTCCCCGTATACTATAAAGACGGTGTGCCCTACACTCTCGACGAAGACAAACTGCCGCTCGAATTGCCCGAAGTCGACAAATTCTTGCCGACAGAGACAGGCGAACCGCCGTTGGGACGTGCTAAAAACTGGGCAACCGCCGAAGGTTATCCCTACGAATTGTGCACGATGCCGGGCTTTGCAGGCTCGTCGGCTTACTATCTCCGCTATATGGATCCGCACAACGACAGTGCACTCGTTTCGCAGGAGGCTGACCAATATTGGCGCAACGTCGACCTTTACGTCGGCGGTACAGAGCACGCTACCGGTCACTTGATTTACAGCCGTTTTTGGAATAAATTCCTCTACGATTTGGGCGTGGTTTGCGAAGATGAGCCGTTTAAAAAACTCATCAACCAAGGCATGATTCAAGGTCGTTCGAATTTCGTCTACCGCATCAAAGACACCAACACATTCGTGTCGTACAATTTGCGCAAAGACTACGATACAACCGAAATACACGTCGACGTCAACATCGTCAGCAACGACATCCTCGACACCGAAAAATTCCGCGCATGGCGTCCGGAATTTGCCGATGCTGAGTTTATTCTCGAAGACGGCAAATACGTGTGCGGTTATGCAGTCGAAAAGATGTCGAAATCGATGTTTAATGTCGTAAATCCCGACGATATCGTCGAAACTTACGGCGCCGACACGCTCCGTCTCTACGAAATGTTCCTCGGACCGATTGAGCAAAGCAAACCGTGGGATACGAACGGCATCGACGGCGTAAATCGCTTTATCAAGAAATTGTGGAACTTGTTCTACAAAGGCGACGAAGTGCTCATCGACGATACTACCCCGTCGGCAGACGCGCTCAAGTCGATTCACAAACTCATAAAGAAAGTAACTTGGGACATCGAACACTTCTCGTATAACACCTCAATTTCGGCGTTTATGATATGTGTCAACGAACTGACGTCGCTCAAATGCCACTCTCGCGCCGTTCTGAGCGATTTGGCGGTACTTATCGCTCCGTTTGCTCCACACCTTGCCGAACAACTTTGGCACGATTTGGGCAACGCTACGACGGTCTGCGACGCTCATTGGCCGGAGTTCGACGAGAAGTATCTCGTTGAGTCGACTGTCAACTACGCCGTATCGTTCAACGGTAAGGCGCGTTTCAACATCAAGGTAGCGAATGGAACCGCTCGCGAAGAGGTAGAAAAAATAGCCCTCGCCGACCCGGCTGCCGAGAAATGGCTCGCAGGAAAAACGCCGAAAAAGATTATCGTCGTGCCCAACAAAATTGTAAATATTGTCATTTAACGTAACCTGCATTATTCATACTTTTCCTACTGCAAGGACTAACTGACAACGCCTTAGTGCGATGCTCGCTCTTCCTCTTTAAAGGTAGGATTTACTACATTCTGCATCGTCATCGCTGTGCTCACGCTAATGCATGCCGGTTAGCCCTTTCGTGACGGAATAGTATGAATAATGCAGGCTATAAGCAATAAATCACAAAAAATCACGTTATTAATATGAGTGACTTGGTGTTTGCCACAAATAATAAGCACAAACTTGACGAAATGCGTGCTATTATAGGCGACAAATATAAAGTGCTTAGTCTTAGTGATATAGGATGTCACGATGATATACCGGAAACGGCGGATACCATCGAAGGGAATGCAGTAATCAAGGCAAAGTGGGTTGCGCAGCGTTACGGCTACGACTGCTTTGCCGACGATACCGCCCTCGAGGTTGACGCTCTCGGCGGTGAGCCGGGTGTCTACTCGGCACGATATGCAGGCGAGCCTGCCGATTCGGAGCGAAACATCGACAAACTATTGAGCCGACTCGACGGCGCTACCGACCGCAAGGCGCGTTTTCGCACGGCAATTGCCCTACTTCAAGGCGACAAATTGAAGTTGTTCGAAGGCGTTTGCCCCGGCGAAATCATCGCCGAACGTCGCGGCTCTGCCGGTTTCGGCTACGATAAGGTGTTTGTGCCCGAAGGCTTCGACCGCTCGTTTGCCGAAATGACCGACGCCGAAAAAAACGCTATCAGCCACCGCGGACGCGCTACGGCTTTGTTGATTGATTATTTAAGAGCCTGTTTCATTAAGAAAGTTAAATAATGAGGCTGTCAGTCATTGAGCAGGTTTGTTTGTGCTTATAAGG
>JBJEDO010000004.1:6772-8482 GCA_051872155.1 Candidatus Limisoma sp. | reverse complement strand
CTTACCTCTTACCTCTTACCTCTTACCTCTTACCTCTTACCTCTTACCTCTAAAACAAATCATCAAGCAGCACTTCGTTTTGTACTATCCCGCTATACTTATTCTGTTTTACGCCCTTTGTCGTAATAAATGTAAGATGGATACTTTTGTTGTCATCATTTAGCAACTCGCGAAGTCGGTCGATGCGATGCTGCAATAAGTCATAGTAACTACTATCAATCGTATAAGGACTTGTAGTAAATTTGATTTCACAAAGATTCACTATATTGTCATTTCGAACTATTACAAGGTCGATTTGTGTGCCCGCTGCCGTATCATCTGCTTTTATCGACAGCGTCGTTTCCTTCGACAAAACACCGCCGACACGAAGTGCATCCTTGATTTTGTCGATATGCTTCATACACACTTCTTCAAACGCCAAGCCTCGCCACGCCGATATTCGTCCGTCATTACGACTGTTCTGCCAGAAATGATGGTCCGTACTATCTTCAACAAATGTCAGATAAAACCGACAGAACGGGTCATCAAGTCGGTATACCATTTCCGTCTTCTTATTGCCTAACGGCAGCTGATGCCGAATAAAGCCACTGTTTTCGAGCGATGCCAGCATCTCAGTTAATGCACCTCCACTCTTTTTGCCAATAGCTTCGGCAATCTCCTGCCGAGTCATCCCATTACGCTTCTTCGACAACTGTGTAACAATCGATTTATAGACTTTGTCGTCGTCGAAAAGTGAACGGAACAATCTATCGAATTCGTTTCTCAATCGCGCTTTGTTGTCGAAGAGCAACATATCGACATTCTGTCCAAGGCTCATACCTTTCTGAAAATAGCTAAGATAATAAGGAATGCCACCAAACACCATATATGCCTCCGCAATGTCCATCTTGCTCAGTTCGATTCCTTTATTCTCCAAGAATTCAGCTGTTTCGCCCAAAGTAAAAGGCTTAAGATGTATCTCTCGAGTCAGGCGGTCGTACAATCCCCCATGATTATTAATTATATTATTGAGCATCCAGGTAGTCGAACTACCACACACCACAAGCATTAGATTATGCCTTCGCGAGCCCCACCTGTTCCAAAACGATTCGAACGCCTTAAGGAAACCGGACTTCGGAGTATCCATCCATGGCAGTTCGTCGATAAATACGACTTGCCTGCTTCCGTCGTCCAAATCTTCAAGAAGGCATTCAAGCATATAGAAAGCCTCTATCCACGTCTTCGGTTTGGATTTCCCTTCCAATCCGGATTTGAGCATTGAAAAGTAAAAGCTCAGCAATTGATCTTTCATTGAGGTCTTGTTCGATTCATCTTCTACCGGCGACATTCCGACATGATAAAAAGTCATCCGATTACCCAACACTTCATTTACGAGGAAGGTCTTACCTACACGACGCCTGCCATATATTGCCAAAAATTCCGCCTTACCGCTATTGTATAAGTCGTTAATTTCTCGCACCTCATCTATTCTTCCGACAAGTGTATTCATTCTAAATATAATTATAAACCGCCACAAATTTACAAAATTTATTTGAATTGGCGCGGTTTAGGGTGTATATTCCGCCAGAACGCGTCATTTTTACCTCGTTTTGGCGCGGTTTAGGGTGTATATTCCGCCGGAACTCATCATTTTCACCTCGTTTTGGCGCGTTTTAGGGTGTATATTCCGCCGGAACTCATCATTTTCACCTCGTTTTGGCGCGTTTTAGG
>JBJEDO010000004.1:0-6672 GCA_051872155.1 Candidatus Limisoma sp. | reverse complement strand
GGGTGTATATTCCGCCGGAACTCATCATTTTCACCTCGTTTTGGCGCGTTTTAGGTGAGAAACAGTACCCCCTGCCGCATCGGAGATTCGGCAGGGGGTACAAGTGAAGTATATTCTTTACAAAAGAATCTTTTCAAGCTACGACGCTATTTGTCACTGCCGAGGAATTTCCACACTCCGGCTGCCAAAGCACCACCAACGAACGGACCTACAATGAAAATCCAAAGTTGACTGAGCGCCGCACCACCTTCGAACAATGCCGGACCGATAGAGCGTGCCGGATTGACCGACGTGCCGGTATAGCGGATGCAAACGAGGTGAACGAGCACGAGGGTGAGACCGATTGCCAGTCCGGCGAGGTTGCCTGCGCCCTTCTTTTCGTCGGTTGTGCCGAGAACGACAAGTACGAACACGAACGTAAATACAATTTCGGCTAAAAGACCGCCAATCTCACTTACTCCGGCTTGACAAGCATTCGCGCCGGTTCCCGAAAGCCCTTCGACATTCGAGGTGAGTGCAAACAAAATTGACGATGCTAAAATAGCGCCGATAACTTGCGCAACCATGTAAACAGCGGCTTCCTTACATTTCATTCGTCCCGACAACCAAACGCCGAGCGTTATCGCCGGATTGATATGACATCCCGAAATGCCGCCGATGGCATATGCCATCGCAACAACCGACAAGCCGAATGCCATTGCCGTACCTACTACCGACGACGTGTCGACGCCACAACTGAGGCTTACGGCTACTCCGCAACCCATTAGCACGAGAACCATTGTTCCTACTAACTCTGCAAAAAATTTCTTTACCATAATAAAACTGTTTGAGGTTAACGACTTATTGTCGGCATAAAAATAGATAAAAGCAGCGAATCTACCAAATATAATAGTGCACAAAAAAAGTCGGCAGCGTAACCAATACGACACCGACTCCACTATACAAAATTACAAAAAATTATTTCGTCTTGTTATAATCCTTGATAAGAGGCACACACAAAGCACCGACAATCAAGAAGATTCCGGCAAGCACAAGCATCATCACTTGCGAAGCCTCGCCACCTTCGGGAGTGAACATAGCCAAGATAGGACCTCCGGCAACGGCTGCCACGATTTGCGGCAAGCAGATTGTGCAGTTGAACAATCCCAAGAATGTGCCCATGCGCGGATTGCCTTGGATGGCGTTGGTGAAGAGCGTAAACGGCAAAGCCAACATTGCTGCCCACGCCGTACCTACCAAGAAGTAGCTACCCCAAAGGATGTATTGATTGTGTACCCAATAGATGCTGATAAAGCCGATACCGCCAACGACGAGGCTGACAATGTATGCCAACTTATAGCTCTTGAAGCGCGGAATCAACGCTGCCCAAATCACCGAGCCTACGGCTTGAATGGCGAAGACAACGCCTACCCAGTTACCCGCTTCTTGATAGCCGGCACTCGTCGGGTCGGTCGTGCCCCAGCATTGAGCGGCGATTGCACCCGGCGTGTAAGTCCACATATACATAAATGCAGCCCAGCAGAAGAATTGAACGATGCCGATGGTTACGAATGCCGATACGACGTTCGAGCTCTTCGAATGAGCAACAGCACCGGTTCCGCTTGCGGCAACCTCTTCTTCAGCGCTGAATTCTGCCATCTCTTCCGGCGTATATTCTTTGACCTTAACCGACGTATAGATTACGCAAAGGATGAGAATTGCCGCACCGATATAGAATGAATAAATCACCGAGTCGGGAATTACGCCTTCGGCGGCTGTATTGCGCACGCCCAGGAAGGTAAAGACGTAAGGGAACATATAGCCAACCAACGAGCCGGCGTTGCAAAGAAACGACTGGATGCTGTATGCCAAGCCTTTTTGCTTGACGTTGACCATGTCGCCGACCATCATCTTAAACGGCTGCATGGCTATGTTGATTGACGTGTCGAGGAACATCAACGACAGCAAGCCGAAAAGCATCGTGCCCGTCAATCCCCACATCACTATCTGAGTGGTCAATCCTAACGACCCAGCATTGGGCAGAAGTATCATCACTGCTACCGCTATGATTGCGCCTATAAATAAATAAGGTATACGGCGACCGAAGCGACACCATGTCTTGTCGGACAGTATGCCGATTATCGGTTGAACTATCATACCCATCAACGGCGGCAATATCCAAAAATAGCTCAAACTGTGCGGGTCCGCACCAAGGGTCGCAAAGATACGACTGATGTTGGCGCTCTGCAATGCGTACGCTATCTGAACTCCGAAAAAGCCGAAACTCAGATTCCATAAGCTCCAAAAACTTAAATCTTTCTTAGTTTTCATGTTGATTAAATTTTAATTTTTGTTGCAACTAATAGTGAATAATAGGTTTGAATCCTAATTCCTTGCAAAATTAATCAAAAACTTAGAAAATAACCATAATAGTATAAAAAAAGTTATAACCGTTTTCACTATGCGGTGCTCTCGCGTACAAAATAAGCATCAAAAAAAAACGTAGTAAAAACGTAGTATAAACCCCAAATTCGTGGTATTTCGATGTAAAACTCGAAATACCACGAATTATTTTCGTCGAATTATAGCTTCTGTCACTAAATTCGCAGATAATAAGGAATAGCAAACAATCAAAAAAACGACATATTATGAACAAAATTTTTACTTGTATTGCAGTAATAGCATCAGCCGTGACTTTCTTTATGCCCGATGCCTCGGCTGTTACGACTCCGCAGATTCCGACAACGCCGTCGATCAACGAGCTAAATGTCGACATCGAGAACAACGATTTCTACATCGTCAACACAATCAAGGCAACCGACACACAAGGCAACGCCTTAGACATCACAAAACTCTACTACATCGTACGGTATAAAACCGACAATGAGGTCAAAATTTACCAATTCAAAAATTCTTACTACTACAGTTTCTCGAAATACACCGAGTCGACGACGTTGGAAGAGATGCCCTATCTGTTCGACAACGACCTGGTAAACTATGCCGGCGGAATTGTATCGTTTCCGCTTGACGTACCCGACCAAATCGGACTCCAGAGCGTGTACTACGGCGAAGACTATCGCAGTTTCTCCGACATCTGCTGGTACAACACAAAAGCCGAAACATCAAGCATTGAGACATTGAGTTACCACCACAAACCGCTGCGCGGCTTCGACCCCACAGTCGACCCCGCCCAAGACGTCGTCATCGAGCCGAAAGACTTCACCGTAAAAATCCAATTCCCCAACTTCGACCACGTCGAGCTCTTCGAAGGCACATGCATCACCGCCACGCAAGACTCTTATTCGTGCACATGCACCGCGACTGTAAATCCCGGCTCGAATTGCATCGATGTAGCAATCAGCGGCATCGTTAAAGAATGGATCGAAGGAACTATCAACTTACGAATCGGCAAACGCGTAATCAAAGGCTACGACGCCGACGGCGACTTCGAACTCAACGACGACCGCTACTTCTTCGAATGGAACTACCAAAAGCCGCCGTTGGATATGACTGTAGCCCCCGCAGAAGGCGCTGTCACCGAACTCAGCACCATCGATATCACCGTTGCCGACATGGCTTATGTTGATTTCTCCTACAACAATTCAACAACATTAACACGCAACGGCGAGAACGTCGACATCGATTTGTCGTCGGAAAACAATCACCTCTACATCACGCCGCGACAAAAGCAGACCAATCCCGGACACTACGTGCTCAACATTCCCGCATACGACTTTGCGTACTACGAAACCTACATCCCGGGTGGAGATAACACGGGTCGCATGTATACCAAGGAGGTTACTTACGCTTGGGACATCGAAGGACCCGACTTCGAGACACGCACAACAACCCCGGCGGAAGGTAAAGTTGACTTCTTCAATGACTTACTGATAGACTTTACCAATCTGTACGACGTAGACCTTAACGACGTCAAGGGCATCACTTTGACGCGCAACGGCGAGCCGATTACCATTTCCGTTGCAAAACGAATGCCCGACAATATCATAGTCATTTCGCCCAACGAGACACAGACCGCAGAAGGCGAATACGTGCTCAGCTTTGCCGCCGGCTCGCTATTGGGACACATCGATGCTCAACGCGCATTCACCAACGAGGAAGACATCGAACTCGTATGGACTATCGGCGAAGTCGTCGACCTGTTTGCCTACACAACCGACCCGGAGGAAGGCGAAATAGCGAACTTCACCGGATTTACCATCGATTTCAACAACGTCTACGCGATGACCATCAAAGACGAAACCGCCATCACACTCAAGCGCAACGACGTACCGCTGGAACGCAATATCCAAAAATACGACGCAAACACAATTTGGGTGCTTGTCAGCCGAACCTACACCGAACCGGGCACATACACACTGACCTTCCCCAAAGGTTCACTGGCAGCATGCCCGGTTAATTTTACCGAAGGTCCGACAAACAGCAAAGCCATCACCATGGTGTGGACCATCAAAGACGGAGGCGTTGCCGACATCAATGCGGTCAACGTGGCTGACATCCGCGCAATATATGGCATCGACGGCACGCGCCGCACGGCACTCGCCAACGGTATAAACCTGGTGATTATGGCTGACGGCTCTCGCCGCAAAATCATAGTAAAAGACAACAATTAGCAACACCAAAAATATATTAAACTATGACACTAAAAACTAAAATCTTAACCCTATTGGCAACACTATTCGTGCCGACATTGTCGTATGCCTACGAATTTGAAGTCGATGGCATTTATTACAACAAAAATGCCGATGGTGAAACAGTTACTGTAACGTACAATAAACTTAAAGGTACTGATTATTCAGGCTCAGTCACAATACCTTCAAAGGTTACATATGACGGCACCACCTATACTGTCACGGAAATTGCCGAGTTTGCATTTAGAAATAACACCCAACTGACATCCGTTACTATTGCTAACACGGTTACCCGTATTGGACGTTTGGCATTCTTAGGTTGCAGCAGTCTCGCTACGATTAATATTCCCGATTCAGTTACGTATATTGGTACCGTTGCATTCTCAGGCACTCCATGGTGGGACAATCAACCTGATGGTTTGTTGTACTTAGGCAAGGTTGCTTATAAATATAAAGGCACTATGCCGGAAAACACTTCAATAACCATCAAAGACGGAACTGCCTGTATCGGAGCAAGCGCATTTGCTAATTGTAGCGGAATGATATCAATCTCCTTACCTAATTCTCTACAAGAGATTGACGGCAGTGCTTTCGATAATTGTACAGGACTTACCTCGGTAACTATTCCAAGTTCAGTTACCAAGCTTAGCGATTCCTTATTTAACATGTGCAGCGGACTGACATCGGTAACAATCCCAAACTCAGTGGTTATAATGGGTAATGCTGTATTCCACCGATGCACCGCTCTAACTTCAATAACTTTACCGGAATCGATTACTTCGATTGGTCTTTCTGCATTCTCCGGCTGTAGTGCGCTAACGTCGATTACAATCCCCGACTCGGTCACTGAGATTGGCAAACATGCTTTCAGCGACTGTAGCGGGCTCACTTCGATTACTATTCCCAACTCGGTAACTGAGATTAATGAATGGGTATTTAGTAATTGTATAGGACTACCAACGATTACTATCCCCAACTCGGTCACTTCGATTGGAGAATCTACATTCAAAGGTTGCAGCGGGCTAACTTCGATTACTATCCCCAACTCGGTCACTGAGATTGGCGAATATGCATTCGATAGTTGTAGCGGGTTAAAAACGGCAACTATTGGCAACTCTCTCTCTTCAATTTCTGAGTATATGTTCACAGATTGCGCAGAACTAACATCTATTAACCTTCCCAATTCCGTAACTTCGATTGGCAAATATGCATTCTACGGCTGTAGTGCGCTAACGTCGATTACAATCCCCGACTCGGTCACTGAGATTGGCGAATATGCATTCTCAAGCTGCAGCGGACTATCTTCGATTACTATTCCCAACTCGGTAACTGAGATTAATGAAGGGATATTTAGTAATTGTATAGGGCTACCAACGATTACTATCCCCAACTCGGTAACTTCGATTGGTAAATATGCATTCTCAGACTGCAGCGGGCTCACTTCGGTGACAATTGGCAACTCGGTCACTAAGATTGACCAATCTGCATTCAAAGGTTGTAGCGGACTCTCTTCGATTACAATCCCCGACTCGGTCACTGAGATTGGCGAATATGCATTCAGCGAATGCACCAATATTATGGTGTTCACTTCACTCAATGAAACGCCGCCGACAGTCACTCTCGAAAACACTTTTGAGGGAATACCGACCGACTGTACGTTATACGTACCCCAAGCAAGCATAGAAGCCTACAAACAGGCTTTGGGATGGGCTCGATTTACCAACATTGAAGCCATAAAAGAGGGCAAAGTTGATTCATTAGACGCAAATGCGCCTAAGATAAGCGCTGCAGGCGGAGCAATTCGCATCGACGGCGTCGACGGCACAACTGTTAATGTGTATTCACTCTGCGGAGCACTGCTCTACCGCGGCACCGACACGACAATCATAATGCCTCGAGGCATCTACATCGTCAAAGTTGCCGACACGACAGCGAAAGTCATTTTGTAATTTTGCAATTTTATACCTAGCCTGCATTATTCATACTGTTACTACTGCAAGGACTAACTGCCAGCACCTTAGCGCAATGCTCGCTCTTCCTCTTT
>JBJEDO010000003.1:0-8522 GCA_051872155.1 Candidatus Limisoma sp. | reverse complement strand
TAGCAAATCTCCCACCCCACCAAACTTTTTTACAACTTTTTTGTGTTAAAAAACATATTTTTCGGTAAGTGGCTGAGTATTAAGAGGTAAGAGGTAAGGGGTAAGAGTAGATGGTGCTGCTTCGCAGCGGTTATGCGGCGCCTGCGGCGCGTTAATATGTTGATTATGAGATAATTGTAGTGTCACGGCTTGCTGCGACCTAGTATGGATGGAAAACAAATCTATCGCCTACCCGGTCGCAGCAAGCCGCGACCCTACTATTTGATAATCAGTACTTTACGCTCTGCTCGCCTGGTAGGTCGCAGCAAGGCGCGACCCTTCTGTTTTAAAAAAAATACAGAGGATGATACCTCACGGCATTATCCTCTGTTAAGCATATTATGAAAACTTTATTTAAAGGAATTGATTGTAATATCTACTAATAGAATTCGATAAGGTTATTTTTGATAGTCTTACCTTCTTTAAGTATGTCGAAGAAGAGCTGCGACACAACAGAGCCGCCGAATTGACCTGCGAAGCGTTGGTCAATGAGGTCGTCGCTGAGTGTAGAAGCGGCTTTCTCTTTCTTAACAACTTTGTAAACGAACACACCTTGGTCGCCCTTAACAGGACCTTGGATGGTGTTTACTTTAGCGTAAGGAGCTTGAGCGGAGAGCACTGATTCCATACCGACGCCGGGGATGAAGTCTTGAGCGAAGTTGACTGTAATGGTGTCGACTTTTTGCTTCATAAGTTGAGCGTAAGCGGGAATGCTGTTTGCTTTACCTTTATATTTAGCGATAAGCGCTTCGGCTTTTTTGTCGTTGCGGACGAGGCGTTCGATGTTAGCCTTAACCGAGGGGTCGGAGAGTGGCATATAGCCTGCTGGGATAACTTCATCGAGGGTGAGTGCAATCATCTTGTCGTTGCCTTCTTTGTCGAAGATAGGCGACACAGAGCCTTTTTCAGCGCCGAAAGCCCATTGGATTTCTTTGCGAGTCGACTCGATGCGGTTGATTTGAGCCATGTCGGCAGCTATAGTAGCTTCCATAGCTGTGTAGCCCTTAGCGGTTGCGTTGTCGATGAAGTTTTTGCCTGTGTTGTTAGTGTTGATGTAGTCTTGGAGGCTTGTGCGGAGACCGTCGATAGTTTCGTCGCTGGGATAAACGGTGTAAGAAACTTCGGCGATGTCGAACATAGCTTTCGGAGCTACTTTCTCGTGTACCTTATAAATAAGGGCTGCGTTTTCGTTGCTATCAACAACGAAGTAACCTTCGCCGGCTGCGAGGATTTTAGCTTTAGCTTCTTGAGCTTTGTCTTCGTTGCCGATTTGCATAAGGTTCATCCATTGATTTTCCTGACCGACAGCGACTTTGTTGTCAACGACTTCGGCAAACGGTTTGCCGGTGTTAAGAAGGTTGAGCACAGAGTCTTGCACTTTCTTAGCGCCTTGCACTTGAATCATATCGACGCGAACAGAGTCGACGTCGTTTTTCTTAGCAAGGAGTTTTGTCACTTTGTGAGTATAACCTTCGAAAGTCGGCGCGGAAACTTCTTCGACAGCGGCTGCTTCGAGGAAAGTTTTTTGAGCGCCGTAGACGTCGCTGAGACGTACGGTTTTTTGGTTGATAGAAGCTTCGCCGATGTTGCGAGCGGCGTCGAGACCGACGTTACCACGCAAAGCGGCTTCAACTTTGTCGAAAACTGCTTTAGCTTCGGCGAGGTCTTTATCGTTAGGCACGATATCGACAGAGATGAAGTGGATTTTGCGAAGCTCTTGGTCGATTTTGTATTGTTGTTTTTCTTTGTCGTAGCGAGCTTTGAGTTCTTCGTCTGTCACTTTGTAGTCGTCATCTTTGAGCGAAGCGTATTGTTCGTTAACGATTTCGACGCTTGCGCCGTCGTTGTTTTCAGCGAGGAGAGCTGCTTTGTCGAGCTTGTTAGCTTGGATTGCGCCCGTGATAAGGTTACCGAGTTTGCCTGCTTTGAGTTGTTGGATAGTTTGCTCTTCGAGTTTGAGCCATTGCTCGCGAACGGGAGCAACATCGGCTTCAGTGGCTTTAAATTTGCCGGGGTTGAAGATGAATTCGTGGAGTTGAGCGGGCGACTCCATACCGAGTTGTTGAGCAAATTGAATAACTTGATAATTAGCTGTTTCGCCGGTCATAGCCTCAGTGATTTCGGCATCGCTGACGGTGATGCAAAGAGCGTCTAATTCTTCTTTGAGAAGTTGCTCGTTGATCATTTGGTTGAGCACTTGGCTTTGCACGAGTGCCGCGTCAACTTTTTGATTCGACTCTTGGAGGCGCTGATTTTGCTCTTCGTAGCGCTTTTGGAAGTCGATAATGCTAATTTTTTCGCCGTCGACTTTAGCGACGGTAGTTCCCGCTCCGAAGAAAGAGCGGCCTGAGTTCAAGAAGTCTCCGATGATAAACGCCAATAGCGCAACACCGATGACAATGAGTAACATTACTGATTTACTCCTGATTTTCTCTAATGCTGCCATTATTTTTAATTATTTTTGTTTTTCGAGTTAAATATAGCACGCAAAGATACTAAAAATCGTGATTAATGCAAAACGTAAGTAGTTTTTTCGCTGTTTTTGTTTGAAAATGTGGTGAAAAAGCAGTCGTAACCGGGTAAAAATATGTTTTTTAGCATAAAAATAAGCACATACCGTTTGAGAAATGTTATAAATTTTGTGCTTTGGCATATAATTACTAATTTTGTGGTGATTTTTTTAACAAAACACGGATATGGAAAGAAAAGTACGAGTACGCTTTGCGCCGTCGCCGACAGGACCGTTGCACATCGGTGGAGTAAGAACAGCGCTATATAATTACTTATTTGCCCGTCGACATGGTGGCGAGATGATACTACGTATCGAAGATACCGACTCGAACAGATTTGTTCCGGGAGCGGAAGACTACATCAACGAAGCGTTTAAATGGCTTGGCATCAAGTTTGACGAAGGCGTACGCGAGGGCGGAAAGTATGGACCGTACCGTCAGTCGGAGCGCCGCGACATCTATCGCAAATATGTCAATCAACTGATAGAGTCGGGTAGGGCATACATAGCGTTCGACACGCCGGAAGAATTGGAAGCAAAGCGTGCGGAGATTGCTAACTTTCAGTATGATGCTCGCACACGCGGTTCGATGCGCAACTCACTGACACTCAGTGCAGAAGAGGTAAAATCGCTCATCGACGGCGGTGCAAAATATGTTGTACGATTTTTAGTAGAGCCCGACCGCGACGTGGTTGTCAACGACCTGATTCGCGGCGAGGTGACAATCAATTCGTCGATTCTCGACGACAAAGTGCTTTACAAATCGGCAGACGACCTACCGACATACCACCTTGCGAACATCGTCGACGACCATTTGATGGAAGTAACTCACGTGATACGCGGCGAAGAGTGGCTGCCGTCGGCACCGCTCCACGTGCTGCTCTACGAGGCGTTCGGCTGGGCTGACACGATGCCGCAATTCGTTCACCTGCCGTTGTTGCTCAAGCCCGACGGAAAGGGTAAACTGTCGAAGCGCGACGGCGACCGCCTGGGCTTCCCCGTATTCCCGCTGCAATGGACCGACCCGAAGACCGGCGACATTTCGTCGGGATATCGCGAATCAGGCTACCTTCCCGAAGCGGTTATCAACTTCCTGGCGCTTCTGGGATGGAATCCCGGCACCGACGAAGAAATTCTTTCGCTCGACGAACTTATTAGCAAATTCTCGTTCGAACACTGCTCGAAATCGGGCGCAAAATTCGATTTCGAAAAGGGTAAGTGGTTCAACCACAAATACTTACAAGAGATGAGCGACGAAAGTCTTGCTGCACTTTATATGCCGATACTTGCCGAACACGGTCACGGCGATGCCGACGGCGAAACCGTTGCAAAAATCGTCGGGATGGTGAAGAGTCGCATCAACTTTGTAAAAGACCTTTGGGAGCAATCGAAATTCTTCTTCGAAGCGCCGACAACGTATGCCGAAAAAGACGTGCGCAAGCGATGGAAAGAAGGAATGGCAACGACGATGGCGGAACTGATAGAGGTGCTGCGCGGCATCGACGACTTCTCGTCGGCAGCGGCAGAGCCAATCGTGCTGGGATGGATTGCCGAACGCGGCTACCATCTCGGAAACGTGATGAACGCCTTCCGCTTGACCGTTGTGGGCGAATGCAAAGGTCCGCACATGTTCGACATCACCGAAGTGCTGGGTCGCGAAGAGACAATACGACGCATCCAGGCAGGCATAGACAATATCAAACCGGCAGAATAGAAAAACATAAACGAACGACTACATGAATCCGTTATACAACATAGCCATTCGCCTTTACAGCACGGCAGTGAAACTGGCATCACTGCGCAACAACAAGGCAAAACTAATGATTGCCGGACAAAGCGAAACCTTCGACAGGCTTGCGCGCAACATCGAGCCGGGCAAGCGATATATCTGGATTCATGTATCGTCGTTAGGCGAATTCGAGCAAGGGCGTCCGCTCATTGAGATGCTCAAGCAGCACAATCCGGAGCGGCGCATCCTGCTGACGTTCTTCTCGCCGTCGGGCTACGAAGTGTGCAAGAATTACAACCTTGCCGACGTGATTTGCTACCTTCCGTTCGACCTTCCCGGCAACGTGCGTCGCTTTCTCGATGCCGTCGACGTCGAAACGGCAATATTCGTGAAATACGAGTTCTGGGGCAATTATCTCGGCGAACTTCATCGCCGCAACATACCGACCTACATCATCTCGGCGATATTCCGCCCAACGCAAGCGTTTTTCAAGCCGTGGGGCGGCACATTCCGCAAGATGTTAGGCTGCTACACCACGCTGTTTGTACAAGACGAGGAGAGCCGCGCATTGCTCGCAAGCGTGGGCGTGACCAACGTCGTTGTAGCGGGCGATACGCGCTTCGACCGCGTGACCGACATTCTCGACAATAAGATAGACCTTCCGGTAGTCGAAACCTTCTCACGCGGGCAATTTACGCTGTTTGCAGGCAGCAGTTGGCAGCCCGACGAAGAGTTTATCATCCCCTACTTCAACAGCCATCCCGAGATGAAGATGGTGATTGCGCCGCACGAGATTTCGCCTGAGCGCATTGCCGGAATCAAAGAAAAGATAACGCGCCCGGTTACGCTCTACACGGAGTCGACGCCCGAAAGCGCAGCCGAAGCCGATTGCTTGATTATCGACTGTTTCGGCATACTGTCGAAGAGTTATCGCTTCGCCACGGTGGCATACGTCGGCGGCGGATTCGGAGTAGGGATACACAACATCAACGAGGCTGCTGTCTACGGCATCCCGGTGGTGTTCGGACCTAAATATCAGAAGTTTAAAGAGGCTCGCGACCTTATAAGCATCGAAGGTGCATTCACTATCAACGGAGGCGACGAATTTGCCGCGGTGATGGACCGTCTGCTCGGCGACGGCGACTATCTGCGCAAACACGGCGAAACGGCAGGCAACTACATCAAAAGCAACCTCGGCGCCACTAAAAAGATTTACTCAGCAGTTTTCGACAAGTAATGAAACCGATTTTTCTCATAGGTTACATGGGTAGCGGCAAATCGACCCTCGGTCGGTCGCTCTCGCGACGCATGAACTGCGACTTCATCGACTTGGACGCTTATATCGAAAACCGCTATCATAAAAGCATCAAAGAAATCTTCGCCGAACGCAGCGAAGCGGGATTCCGCGACATCGAGCATCGCCTGTTGCTTGAGGTTTGCGACTTTCAAAACATCGTAATAGCTTGCGGAGGCGGCACACCGTGCTTCGGCGACAATATGGACGTGATGAACAGTCACGGCGTGGCAGTCTATCTATCTGTGCCCATCGAACGCCTCTACAGCCGCCTGTCGCGTCCGCGCTCGAAGGCTAAACGTCCCGTAATAGCATCGAAAACCGACGAAGAACTGATGAAATTTATCGCCGACAATCTTCGTCAACGCGACCCCTATTACAGCCGTGCAAACCTGAAATTCGACACATCAAACATAGAAACTGCCGCCGAAACCGAAGTTACAGCGGCAGCTCTTGAAGCCGAAATTCGTCGTTTTTTAGAAATCGACTGAATTTTATCTCACTACTAATATTTTAGTCACACAACCTTCCGAACTGCCGGTAGCATTTGTCGATGCCATAACGAAATAGACACCGGTATCGACTCTGCGACCGTTATAGTTGCATCCGTTCCAGATGACCATACCGCCGTTCGACGTCGTTGAATAGACGATATTACCCACCGAGTCGCAAATCTTTACCATAGAGTTCTCCATAAGACCGCGAATGATGATGTCGCCGGTGTAGTCGGGGCGCACGGGGTTGGGGTAGGCGTAGACGTTGTCGTAATTGTCTTCGGCAGGCACTGCGTCGCTGCGATATTCAACCATACCCTTGTTTGTGCCGATATAGACGGCGTTAGAGTTCTTGTCGCAGCAAATGTTGAGCACGACGTCGCTGGGCAAATAACTGTTGGCAACGGTGAAATGCTCAAGAATCTCGGTACCGTCGGCGCTGACGAGATAGACGCCGGAAGTCGACGTGCCGCACCATTTGCGGTTCGAGCCGTCGATAGCAACGGTGGTTACGCTGAGTCCGTCGAAAAGGTAGTCGGCGAGGTTTGTACCGTCGTTGCGAGGCACTTTGAGGCGATTCAAGTAGAAATTGTCTTGCAGAATCAATTCGGCGCTGTTGATGTAGCACAGACCGTTGTTGGTTGCAAGCCAAATACGACCATTTTCTTCTTCGGCAAAGTCGTAGAAATAACTGATGTCGTAACTCTTGTTGTCTTGGTCGATGTAAGAGCCTAAAACGATGCTGCGGTCGTCAGATTGGTCGAACGGCGTGCCGTTGGGGTCGAGACATATAAGGTTGGTCTTATAGGCGTTGTTTGCCACCAAAATGTGTCCCGATTTGGTGATGTGCATAGTACCTTGACAAACCACCGTGACGTTGCTGTAGGTGTATTTTGCCCAATCCGTTTTCGTTACTGTCGTATCGAAACGCTTTTCCTTGGGCAGACATAACAGAATCGGCACATTCGAAACGGTTTCGTTGTCGTAGATTGCCCACAGATTGCCGTCGGCGTCGAACGAAATCGACGGTATACAGCATATATAGTTGAGAATCATCGGCGAATTGGTGTTGTTGAATTGCTGAATAACTTGATTGTTTTTCACGCAAACAATACCTTCCCACCATGAACCGAACCAATAAGCGTCGGGGTCTTCGGGGTCGACAGTCAGGCTGTAGGGCGAGCAGAGCGAGCCGCGCGAGTTGCTGTTGATGCACGTAAACGATGCAGGTTCGAGGTTCGACCATTGATTGTCTTCGTATTTCGAGAGCGAGAAGTCAATCCATTGATTGCTATCCATATAGGTAGGACCTGCGCTCATCACCAACAGGCGTTCGCCGTCTTGGACGATGTTGTAGGGATAAGCCACCGACGAAACGTTCGGGCGATAGGTGTCCATAAGCACCGTAACCGTCGCATCGTCGTTTATCTTGCTATGTTTCAAGCCGTTAACGTCGAGCGACCAAATCGAGCCGTCGGTTTCCATCGAAGCAATCATCGAGCCTTTGTAGTATTCTTCGGGCAACGACACTTCGGCGGTGATTGTACCGTTTTCGTCAAGTTTGAGATACGACGAGCCGAACGAAACGATAAATCCGTCGACCGATTTCTGCACGGCTGTGACGTTCATGCTCTTGTTTTGCACGGTCGAGAGCGTGTTGGGATCGCCGTTATAACAGATTTTCAGGGTGTTATACCATCCGGAAGCGGTGCCCAGGTAATCGTTGTTGATTTTGAAAAGTCGGCAGTTGTAATTCTTGTTGGTTTTCGAGAACGAATCGATGCTGAAGTGGTTGTCGTCCTTTCCCGACACCCAAATATAACTGTCGAAATCGGCAAACAGATACTTATCCGTACAGATTACGGAAAGGAATTTTTTGCCGTAGTTGTACGACTTTTTGATAATGTATTTCTCGTCGTCGATAATCAGATAACCGAAGTCGGTAGCCACATAGACTTCATCGCCTTGGAAGTCGATACCGTTGATTGCTTTCGTGCCGGCAATGACCGTATTTTTCAAGTCGGGGATGTTGACGATTTTGCCGTTGTCGTAGATAATGTCGATGTTCGAATTGGCATAAGCAATCAAGAGATACTTCTTGTTGTAGTTGTAATAGAAGTTGCTTATGTTCATGTCCGACAGGTCGTTACGCTTGTTGTAGTAGACCGATTCGCTGTTTCGCTTATCGTAAGAGAAAAGGTAACCGTCCGACAGATAGTATACAATATCGCCGGTGTCAACAATATTTTGAATGTGTTTGCCTGAGAATACGGAATACATTTTCCAGTCGCCCGGTTGAAGTTGAGCGACCGCCGTAGCAGCCATGCAAGCAATTATAAATGTCGTCAAAAGTTTCTTTATCATAATTCTCTCTTTAGAGCCTGTTTCATTAAGAAAGTTAAAAAAATGAGGTCGCAGATTTTTGATTGATTTTTGTCCTGAACTGAAGGAGCTTAG
>JBJEDO010000002.1:2178-8622 GCA_051872155.1 Candidatus Limisoma sp. | reverse complement strand
ACTGCATAAAAAACGGAGACGGACCAGCCGCCCGTCTCCGTTATATTCGGTATGTGAATATCTTATTTTACCGTCCAGGTTTCGCCGGCGAGAATCATCTCGCGAAGCGTTGTGTAGGGCTTGGATGCTTTAACCGTTTCGGTTTGAGCAGCCACTTCGCGGTCGTAGACGGGAGCTTCGACGTCGCGGATAACGCCCAATGCCAACGGCATTGTCACGCCGTCCATCATGGCGAGTTGCTGATGCAAGAAGTTGTTCGGGCAGTGAGCATCGTGGGTGAGCACGTCGTCGATGGTATATCCGTCGGCGCCGATTGTCACGGCTTTGAGTCCGAACCCGTCTTGCACGATACCTTTATCGCCGTCGGCGCCGAAAATCATCTTTTCGCCGTGGCGCAAGTGGATGGTGTGGTCGGGGCGATTTTCTTTAGCCGACACGTAGCTGTGGATGCCTTGGTTGAAGATTACGCAGTTTTGGAGTAGTTCGACAACAGAAGCGCCGTGGTGGCGTGCTGCGGCTACCATAACTTCCTGGCTGATTTTGAGCTCGACGTCAAGGCTTCGTGCGAAGAATGTACCGCGAGCACCGAACACCAATTCGGCGGGAATGAACGGGTCTTCGGTAGTGCCGTAGGGCGACGATTTGGAGACGAATCCGCGCGCCGATGTCGGCGAATATTGTCCTTTGGTAAGGCCGTAGATGCGGTTGTTGAGCAACAGCATGTTGAGGTCGACGTTGCGGCGTACGGCGTGGATGAAGTGGTTACCGCCGATGGCGAGTCCGTCGCCGTCGCCCGAGATTTGCCAAACGGTCATCTCCGGATTGGCTACTTTGAAGCCTGTAGCGATGGCGGCAGCACGGCCGTGGATGGTGTGGAAGCCGTAGGTGTTCATGTAGTAGGGCAGACGCGACGAGCAGCCGATGCCGGAGATTACGGCAGTGCGTTCGGGAGCTACGCCGAGTTCTGCCATGGCTTTGTGGAGCACGTTCAAGATGGCGTGGTCGCCACAGCCGGGACACCAGCGTACGTATTGGTCGCTTTTATAATCGGATGCCTGATATTTTTTTTCTTCCATTGTCTATTCCTCCATAGCTTTAATGACACCTTCTTTGATTTCCTCGACGAGGAACGGTTGTCCTTGAATTTTGTTGATGCGTCGGATTTGTGCGCTCGGGAATTTCGCTTGCACGAAGTCGGCAAACTGACCGAGGTTGAGTTCTGCAACCACAATTCTACGGTAGCGAGCGAACACTTCGCCGGTATTTTTCGGCAGCGGGTTGATGTAGCGGAATTGCGCCATAGCCACGTGGCGGCCTTCAGCGTTGAGGCTGTCGACGGCTTCGTGGATGTGACCGAACGTGCCGCCCCAACCAACGACGAGCGTGTCGGCTTGCGGGTCGCCATAGACTTCGAGCTCGGGGATGTCGTTGGCAACGGCATCAACTTTAGCTTGACGCAGCAGCACCATTTTTTCGTGGTTCTGCGGGTCATTGGAGATTGCGCTTGTGCGGCTGTCTTTCTCCAAACCGCCGAGGCGATGAGTCAAGCCGGGAGTGCCGGGGATTGCCCAGTAGCGAGCGTGTGTCTCGGGGTCGCGGTCGTAGGGACGCCAGTTTTCGCGGTCGGCTTCGGCAACGAAGCGCGGCGTGATGGCGGGATATTCGTCATCGTCGGGCAGACGGAATGCCGAAGAGCCGTTGGCGATGAATGCGTCGGTGAGGAGCACGACGGGAGTCATATGCTCGATGGCGATGCGAGCAGCCTCAAATGCCATGTGGAAGCAGTCGGTGGGCGATGCTGCGGCGAGCACTACCACGGGACTTTCGCCGTTGCGTCCGTAGAGGGCTTGGCGCAAGTCGGTTTGCTCGGTTTTTGTGGGAAGACCTGTCGACGGTCCGCCGCGCTGTACGTCGATGACTACCAGCGGAAGTTCCGCCATAACAGCCAAGCCGAGGCCTTCGCTCTTGAGCGCAAGACCGGGTCCGGATGTGGTCGTTACAGCCAAGTTGCCGGCAAAGGAAGCACCGATGGCTGAGCATATTCCGGCGATTTCGTCTTCCATCTGACAAGCCTTTACGCCGAGGTCTTTACGCTTGGCGAGCTCGTGAAGGATGTCGGTAGCCGGTGTGATGGGGTAGCTGCCCAAGAAGAGCGGACGTCCCGACTTCTCGGAAGCGTAGATGAGTCCCCATGCGGTAGCCGTATTGCCGTTAACGTCGGTATATGTGCCTGGGCGAGCGTCGCTCGACTCGATGCGGTAGGTCGATACCGAAGCGTGTATGTTGTTGCCGTAGTCGTAGCCGGCGCGCATCACTTTTGCGTTTGCTTCGTAGATGGCGGGCTTGCGGCTGAATTTATTCTTCAGGTGGTGGAGAGCGGCGTCGAGCGGACGGTCGAAGAGCCAGCAAACCAAGCCTAAAGCGAACATGTTCTTGCAGCGAAGCATCGACTTGAGATCGAGCCCCGAATCAGCCAATGCGTCTTTGACCATCGACGAGATGGGCACTTCGACAACTTGAGCGTCGAGCCCGATTTCGCGGTAAGGGTCATCGGTTGTATATAGCGCTTTTTTGAGGTCTTGTTCGCGGAAGCTGTCGATGTCGACAATGGCAACTCCGCCGCGCTTGAGGTAACTGCAATGACGCTTTAGGGCTGCCGGATTCATGGCAACGAGCACGTCGGCTTGGTCGCCCGGTGTGTGCACGCCGCGACCGATGTGAACTTGAAAACCCGACACACCACTCAGTGTGCCTTGCGGGGCGCGTATCTCCGCCGGGTAGTCGGGGAACGTCGATATTTGGTCGCCCATGCCGGCTGATACGTTTGAGAAGATGTTGCCTGCCAACTGCATTCCGTCGCCACTGTCGCCCGAAAAGCGCACTACAACATTCTCAAGAGTTTTGACACTGGTTTTTTCTAACATAATTATTATACTAACTTCTGTAATTTTGTCGGCGAATTCTCGCCGGTTCAATTTCTCGGCAAATTTATTGTTTTTTTGTGAAATAGACCACAAATTGTGCCGATTTTGTTATGATAAGTTCGAAATTATGTCTATTCTACAGCAAATGACAACAAATGACATTTTTTTTTGAAAAACGGTGTACTACATTTGCAACGCATACCAAAACACAGATAGTCGACTAACCATGTAAGGTAGGTAATTCCGAAGGCGACATTATGCCGCTCGTTGCCCAACAAATCCCACCGGGCTGACGTGCTGTATTCGGTTCATTGTCGCTATGTTGAAAAATAACCGCCTGTTAGAACCGGCATGGGCACAGTTGAAAAACAATGAAAAAACTTTTAGTACTGGTTGCAGCGAGCGCATTAGCCCTAACTGCATGCACAAAATCGGCGGATTCATTGCAGAAAGAAGCCGAAGAAATCGTTACCGAACAAGGCACAGTCCCCGCAGACCGCTTCGACGAGGCTGTCGATTTGTACGAAGAAATCCTCGACAAAGCGATTGTCGCTTTCGAAAACATCAACATGGAAACCGGCGACGGTATGGAAGAAGCCACTAAATTAGCAAATGCCTTAGAGATTGTAAAGACCGGTTTAGAAAAAACCGGCGAAAGCAACGGTGATGAGTATGACGAACAGTATTCTAAAATCCCCGAAGCAACTCTAAAGCGCATCGTAGAAAAAGAAGAAAAATTCGAAGATGCTTATAACGGCTTCATGTTCGGAAAATAACAACAGTAATTAACCTAAAATAATAACATAGTTATGATAAAGAAAACATTTTATGCAGTGATGTGTGCAATGTGTTGCGCAACTGTAATGACCTCTTGTGGAGGTGGTAGTAGTACGAAAGAGAGCGGCGAAGCGGAGAATACGGAAGATGCTGCTCTGAAAGTTAGTCCCGAAAGCACCAACGTCGGCGGCAAATGGGGCAAGGCGTTCGACTTCGAAGATAAAGCCTATACGCTCAAAGTGGAAGACAGTTGTTTTGAATCGGAGTATAAAGCTTCTTTGACGATTACATTTACCCGAAATGCAAATACGCCGGAAGTGAACTTCGACGAAATAACAGGCTCGAATGACGACCCAAGTAAAAAATATCACGCCGAAATGGAAGCGGAATTTCTTGACGAAAACGATGAACCGCTTTTTACAGCACCAATCGATTGCTATGTCGACAAACTTCTCGCTCTTGGCGAAGGCGACAAAACGAGTGTTGTATTCTCTGCTATCGAGCCTTTGGAAACAATTCAAAAGGCAAAGAAATTTCGTATAACAAGCATTCTTGGGCCAAATAACAACAACGGCTTCGGCTTCCCTAACTCGAACGCCGACATCGATAAGGCTGCCGACGACCTCGAAAAAGCATCTAAAGCCGTTGGCGATGCGGCAAAAGCTGCCGGCGCTATTATGGATTTGGCAAATAGCTTGAACTAACATTTTTAACTCAATACTTATTTATTATGGAAATAGTTGCTTTAATATTAGTTATTCTTCTTTACTGTTTCGGCTTTTTGAGCTGTTTTATAAACAAAGTCCCGGGTCCGCTGTTGGTCGCTATTGCAACAGTTCTGGCAAAATGCTGTATCGATAGCGTTTCGGGCGGCTGGCTGCAAGTTGCCATCGTCTGCGTGCTTGCAATCGCTGCCATGATAGCGTCGAAAATGATTACGAAAGTGGCGAAAGCGAAACTTCATCCCTATAGCAAAGGCGCAAGTTTTGCAACCACCATCGCCTCAATCTTGGCGTTGCTCATCCTTGTAGGTGTGAAAGATTCGTCGGCTGGTACTGTTATTGCCGTATTCTTAATCGGCTTTATCGTCCTTCCGTTTGGTTTAGCTTATCTTGTGGAAATCATCAAGCAGAAGAACAACGGTTTGGCACTCAAGAGCGCCGGCTCGGCTACGGCAGTCTATTTGTCGGACACCATGCTCAAACTCTTCATCTTGGGACTTTCGTTCTACTTGATGTTTGCTTAACCTTCAGGTTAAAACAATCGCATACCGGTTTGTAAGTTCGCACGCACAAAACGACATTAACGACGGCAGTAGGATTCTTTTCGATTCATCATGGTTTCAATGAAAAGACTTGAATTTTAGGCTGATACTAACTTTCGGCTTGCAACCGGTATTAAATAAGTGTGAGCGTGCAGGGGTGGCATTTTCTCGGGTAGCCGCTCCTGCACTTTTTTGTGCCGTTACGTAATGGTGCAAACAAAATCACAGTTGCGCCCGGCTGACGCATTTTATTGCCTTGCCATTGTATTCAACTATGTCGTCATAACTCCATGTCACCACTATAAGATTGTCGCAATTCAGCTCCGTCGATGCATCACAGAGTGCGGCAAACTCACGTTCCCTCGTTTTAGGATTGGAGATGTCGTACGACACCTGTATTAATGCCTGTATTTTGCTTCCCGCCTTTGTTACAAAGTCGATTTCCTTATCGGATTTTGTACGATAATAAAACATTCCGCTGCCCGGTTTATAGCCTTTCCTCATCAGACTTACAAACACCTGGTTTTCAAACATTCTGCCAAGATTCTCCGACAGCGATATGGATTTCGCCGTGATAAAACCGTTATCTACTATGTAGATTTTTTGTGGAGCATTATGCATGACTTTTATCTTATTGTCGAACCTCGGCAAAAAGAAAAACAAATACGGCTCACTAAGATAACTGCAAAACTTTTTTACTGTGTTTACACTCGACAAGCCAAGGAATCGCATGATTTCGTTATACGACAACTGATTGCCGTAGTTCTCGAGCAGAAAATCCGCCAGATTGCGTAAGTCGTCAGTCTTTCTAACCCTGTATCTATGAACGATGTCTTTAAGTATTATCGAATCGTATAATGACGACAGGTAGCCTGTCATAATGTCGCGATGTTTTACCACCTCCGGGAAGCCACCGCACTTCAGGTATTCATAATTCATATCGTCGACCGACTTATATAGCAGTCTCGCCTCCTCGGGACTGAATGGCAATATCTCTATCTCGACATATCTGCCGGTGAGTACGGTTGCCATTTCGCTCGACAGCATCTTTGCATTACTTCCCGTAATCACGAGGTTCACTCCGCGCCGCTTGAGTTTGCTTACCCATAAATCCCAATTCGGCAGATTTTGAACTTCATCCAGCAGTAAGTATTCAAAGTCGGGATATACCTCTCGTAGCGCGTCGTAGACCGCTTCTTCATCGAACTCTGACAACAACTTTGCATCGTCAAAATTTAGATAGCCAAACGATTTCCCTGCAAGTAGTTGCAACGCAAACACGGATTTGCCGGCACGTCGCGGACCCGTAATCAGTTTTATCAAGTCTGTCCCTAAAAGCGGCAAACACTCCTTGTACTGAACACGCTCTATATATCGTATGCTTTGAAGATGCTTTAACTCTTCTCTTTGGCTTAAAACTATATTTTTCATGCGAAAATATTTTTGTACTGCACAAATTTAGCTGATTTTGTGCAGTAT
>JBJEDO010000002.1:0-2078 GCA_051872155.1 Candidatus Limisoma sp. | reverse complement strand
TTTTCATGCGAAAATATTTTTGTACTGCACAAATTTAGCTGATTTTGTGCAGTATGGCAAATCTATTGCACAAATTTTGCCGATTTTGTGCAGTATAGTGAATTTACTGCACAAAATTTCGGGCTATAACCTTCCGTAGGAATTGTATGAATAATACAGGTTAACTAAAGGGATTTTGCCATTCTGATTAAAAAAAGAAAGCAACGCACATCACTGTGAATTGCTTCTTTTGTGGTTTTAACCACTGACAACTAATGAAAAAAATAATGTTTCTATGTATGGTAATAGTAGTTACCATTTTTCGTTCAGATTCTTTTGTTCGGCAAAGTAAATAAATAACTCTTAAAATACCAAAATTATTTCGCTTAAACTTTCCGAATATCAAATTTTTAACCTTTCGGGCGGCTGCGGAGAGTCAATATTCCGCCGCCGTGGTAGGGCTGTTCGACTTTTTGTTGCTACCTTTGCAGAAAATTTTTGAGACATGAGCGTTTACGACATAAAAATAGAGGATTATAACTATCCGTTGCCCGACGAACGTATTGCAAAGCATCCGCTTGCGGAGCGCGACCGCTGTAAGTTGCTCGTCGACCGCGACGGACAGCTTTCCGAGCACGTTTTCAACGAAATCGCCGACTTGCTGCCGCCCGACTCTACGTTGGTCTACAACAATACAAAGGTCATCAACGCACGTCTGCGCTTTCGCAAAGCCGGAGGCGGCGCACTTATCGAGATTTTCTGCCTCGAGCCGGTAGCGCCTCGCGACTACGAGCAGGCGTTTGCCTCCACCGACTCGTGCGAATGGCTGTGCTTTGTGGGCAACTCGAAGCGCTGGAAACAGGGCGCTTTAGAGATGTCGCTCGACATCGACGGCACGCCGACCACCCTCCGCGCAGAGCGTATGCGCAGCAGCGGAAATGCCTTCGTCGTGCGCTTCAGCTGGGACGGCGGCGCTACGTTTGCCTCAATCCTCGACGCCGTGGGCGAAATACCCATTCCGCCGTACTTGAACCGTTCGACCGAGCCGTCAGACCTTAGCGACTATCAGACGGTGTATTCTCACATCGAAGGGTCGGTGGCTGCGCCTACTGCCGGACTCCACTTCACCGATGCCGTCCTTGCCGACATCGACCGCCACGGCATCCGTCGCTGCGAGTTGACGTTGCACGTCGGCGCAGGCACATTCCAGCCCGTTAAGTCGGAATCGATTGGCGAGCACGAGATGCACACGGAGTTTATTTCGGTTACGCGGTCGCTCATCGACGACCTACGCAATGCGCCCGGACGCGTGATTGCCGTAGGAACAACCTCGGTGCGCACACTCGAGAGCCTTTACTACATCGGCGCAGCGCTGCACGACGGCGTCGACCCGTCGACGGCGCTTCACGTGCCGCAGTGGATGCCCTATGAGTACAAGCATAACATTTCGACCGCTGAAGCCCTCGACGCCATCGCTCGATTTATGGACGAAAACGCTATGGCGCATTTGGTCGGCTCGACGCAGATAATCATCGCTCCCGGTTATCAATTCCACATCGTCGGCGGCATGGTGACCAACTTCCACCAACCGCAGTCGACGCTGCTCCTGCTCGTCTCGGCATTCCTCGGCGGCAATTGGCGGCAAGTCTACGACTTCGCCCTCGCTAACGACTTCCGCTTCCTCAGCTACGGCGACGCCTGCCTGTTCCTATAGCCCACAGCGAAGGCCTATTTTGTGAGCTTTTGGTAATTCGTTGTAAATCAAGTTGGTATGACAAATTATCTATGGTGTCCTAAATTTGGGGACAACTATAGGCATTTCTGTCCTAAAAAAAAAGGACACGTCCGGGAATTTTTCCTAACAAGCGGAGCGAATCACTCGCCGGGGTGGCAAGGTGGCTGACGATGCGGTGAATAATGCAGGCTTCAATAAAAAAAGTCGGTCGGACTTGTTGTTTTGAAATGATTTTTTGCTATTTTTGCAACGAAAAAGCAGTTTGTGTATTTTTGTTCTTTCTGTCGTGAAAAATGCAAGTGGCGGAGGCTGCTTGGTTGCGGCAGGTTAGTTTATGTTATAAAGTTGAGCGTTTTTGTTTCAT
>JBJEDO010000001.1:0-1965 GCA_051872155.1 Candidatus Limisoma sp. | reverse complement strand
GTAAAAACAGCCGTTATAAACAAAAACGGCGCAAATATTTTTCGTATGAAACAAACAATCAAGTATTTAGCAATGCTAATGGTATTGTTGTCGTTCGGCTTGACAAGCACTTCTTGCAGCGATGATGACGACGACGTTAAGGACCCGGAAAAACCGACACTAATCGGCAGTTGGGAAGTATCCGGAGACTGGGGTTCGGAAGTTTGGACATTCGATGCTGACGGCACTTTCATGTTAATCGCCTCAACGAATGTTGTTGGTTCTTATTCAGCTATCGGCAATTACACCTATGACGAATCAACAGAAAAACTTGTAATCGATTGTATAGACTCGGACGATGGATATAATTACATCTGGTATTACAAAGTTATGTCTCTTACATCGGAGGAACTTGTAGTCTGCGACGAGGAATCATCATTAGCCGAACCACGAACATTTACACGCAAAAAATAAAAACTCTTCAAACAAAAATTGCACGGGAATCAATTTTTCCGTGCAATTTTTTGTGCTCGTTCTGCAACCTACAGATTGCCGATTGCAGTATTACATATCCGTCTATTTTACGACTTTTTTGTTGCCGATGATGTAGACGCCGCGGTGCAGGCGGTTGTATGCGTCGCGCGGTGACACTTGTTGCATTATCAGGCAGCCGTCGATTGTGTAGACGTCAACCGGGCGGTCGGTGTCGGCATTGATGCTCTCAACTGCGCCCGACGACGGTTCGTAGGCTGCGAGCAGGCTCTTGGCTTGCATGGCGTAGTACATTCCCGTTTCGGTGTGACGCTTTCCGCTGACTTCTTTGACTTCGAAACTCGTGTAGCCTTTGTCCGTCAAAAATTGCTGCATGCTTTCCATGTTGACGTAGGGCACCACTTCGTCGTCGTGTGAGTGGAAAAACACGATTTTGTCGGTGGCGATGGGCGACCAATCGTCGTAGACGAGCGAATTTTCTTTCAACCACTCGGCAGCAGCTTTCTGCGCAGCGCTTTCGGGGTTGATAAATTCGTCGGTAAGGATGGCGCTCATTTGTACGCCCGTCTCGGCGCTGCCGCCGAAGGTTTCGTAGATGAGGCTGTTAATCTCCGTGCTTTTGTATTTCTTGGAGTCGAACCATTCGGGGATTTTTTCGACAAACTCTGGGCGGAACACGTCGCTGTAGGAGAGTGTTTCGTTGTCGTCGATTATGCTGTTGAGGATTAACGGGATGGCTACGGGATAGAGCGAAATGCCGTCGCCGAACATTCCGTTGAGCTGCGAATACATGTCGTACGGACCTCCGCCGATGATACAATAGTCGATTTTCGGAAGTTCGTCGCTTCTATACCCCTCGGCGATGAGTCGGTTTACCCACATACCGCCGTGTCCGCCTTGCGAGTACCCGAGGTTGGCAACCACGTTGCCGAAGCTGATGCCTTCTTGTCGGAGCAACTCGCGTCCGGCGATGAATGCGTCGATGTCGATGCGTGCCGTAGCGCGTCCTTTCAGATAATTCTGTTGACGGTCGACGGTCTGTCCGAAGCCGATGCCGTCCGACTCGATGATGATAAAGCCCGAGCCTTGGATGAATCCTTCGAGCGTAAACTGTCCCGTTACGTTGGTCGGACGTTCGTCGTCGGTGGTTATCGTGTAGTGGTTCATCAGTGCAAGACCTTTTGCCTCAGCGGTTTTTTCGTGGAATTTCGTCGACAAGAAGATAGCTGCCGAAAGCACTATTGGCGTTTCGCCGTCGGTGTCGGTGGTTTGGTAGTTAAAGTCGTAACGCCAAAATCCCGTGCACTGTGTGCGGTTGACAATTCCGAGTTGAGGTTGCTCTTGCGCGGCACTGAGTAGAGTTGCTAACGTAAGAACAACAAATGAGATAAGAAAACGCTTCATAATAATTGTTGTTTGTTTCGGCAAAGATACAAAACGTTTTGTATCAACGCAATAGTGGAAGACCAATTTTACAAAATCTCGAGGGCGATG